>PWYR01000032.1 GCA_003567775.1 Ignavibacteriales bacterium
ACCAGGTAGAGACCCATTTTGTGTTGGGGCAAATCTATTGGGATCTCGATCAGTTTGATAATGCAGTTCTCTCATTTGAAAGAGTGCTTTCGCTCGACCCTGAACACAGACAGGCGTACCGCTCTCTGATTCGGATTCATCATCAAAAAGGCGACATGGAGCAGCTGAGCAGCAGGTGGTTGCAGCGGTACCAGCACCAAAAAAGAAATGAAGTGCTCCGGGAATTTCTGATAGAAGCACTTCACCGGTCCAGCCGGTTTGAAGAGGCACGGGCAGTGCTGAAGTAGTATGGAATTTAAACATTTGCGATGCCTGTCATTTTGAACGATGGCGAGTGATTGCGAGCCGTAGTGAAGAATCTCCATGTGCTTGCCTCTCTCTGATTCCGACAATGTTGTCAAACTTCTCCATTTACGATGTCGTGATTAAGCTCTCCTTTACGCAATTCCATTCAAGGGATAATCTGCGCAGATATGTTCCCACCGTAGTTCACTCTATTGCTTTTAATCAAGGCTATGAAATATTTCGTCATTTTACTGCTTTCTCTGGCTTTCGGCAGCATCACCAAGCAAACCGTATATGCCCAGATCGTGCCCGGTGATCCGGGAAATTTCATCACAACCTGGCAGACAGATCTTCCGGGCACCTCCGGCTCAAATGAGATTACCATTCCCACTACCGGAACGGGCTACGATTACGCCATCTATTGGGAAGCCCTTGATAATGCATCCGTTAACGGTACCATCACCGGTGTAACGGGTTCAACAACCATCACGTTTCCAGAAGTGGGCAGATACCGGGTTGAGATTGCGGGCAGTTTCCCGAGAATATTTTTCAATAATTCGGGCGACCGACGGAAAATTCTCTCTGTGGAGCAGTGGGGGGAAATAAAGTGGGCCTCAATGGTTGGTGCTTTTTTCGGTGCCCAAAATCTTGTGATAAATGCCACTGATGCTCCGGACCTGAGTAATGTAACATCTCTCCTGAATATGTTCAGGAATGCAAGCAGCCTTACGGGCAATCTCAATCACTGGAATGTATCTTCCATCACAAACATGGAGTCGATATTTGCGGGTGCTTCCAGTTTTGATGGGGAGTTGAGTGAGTGGAACGTATCGAACGTAACCAACATGAGGGGTATGTTTAATGGAGCATCGGTCTTTAACCGGGATATTTCCATGTGGAATGTTTCGAATGTGGAGATCATGACCAACATGTTCAATGGTGCATCTCTTTTTAACCAGGATATTGGTTACAATCCTTCAACCGGAGAAGGATGGGATGTGAGAAAAGTCACCACCATGGATAACATGTTTAGTGGTGCATCATCCTTTAACGGAGACATCAGCGGGTGGCAAACAGCAAGCCTCACAAGCATCTTCTTCATGTTTCAAAATGCTACAAATTTCAATGCCGATATTGGAGAATGGGATGTCTCCGGTGTATCCGGTACCCGTATGTCCGGTCTGTTTTTAAATGCAGCAGCATTCAATAAGGATCTCACCGATTGGGATGTAAGCAATGTTACCAGTATGAACAATGTGTTCCAGGGAGCTGTCTCATTTAACGGGGATCTCAGCGGATGGAATACCGGGAATGTGCAGTCGATGAATGGCATGTTCCGGGGTGCCAATTCGTTCAACCGTGACTTGTCCATGTGGGATGTTTCGTCGGTGACCAATATGAGTGCCATGTTTCAGAATAACGCGATCTTTAACGGTTATATCGGATATGATCCGGATACGGGCGAGGGCTGGGATGTGAGCAATGTCACCAATATGGGCAGCATGTTCAATAATGCGGCTGCGTTTAACGGGGATATCAGCGGATGGGATACCGGCAGCGTTACTACCATGTTCAGCATGTTTTCCGGTGCCGCATCATTTAATGCGGATATTGGAAACTGGAACGTAAGCAGTGTGCAAAACATGGGGTTCCTGTTTTCGGGCGCGTCATCCTTCAACCAGGACCTCAGCAGCTGGGATATTTCGAAGGTTACGGAAGTCCGGGGCATGTTCACGAATGCATCCGGCTTCGACCAGAGTCTTGGTGACTGGAATGTTGCGAATATTACGTCGATGAGCGGGACGCTCACGAACGCCGGCTTATCTACTGAAAACTATGATGCCACCCTGATCGGCTGGTCGGGGCAGAATGTGAACAGCGGTGTAACTCTCACGGCTAATGGACTTAACTATTGTGCTGAAAGTGCAAGAGATATGCTTATTAGTGCGGGCTGGTCTATAATAGGAGATTCACCAGGTACTTGCGCACAGATTGTGGATGCAGGCAACTCCGATGCTGAAGCAACTTCACCGCACATCGCAGACGGAGCGGACGACTCAATAGTTACGATCAAACTGGCTGATCAGGCAGGGATGCCAGTCGAAGGACTCCTGAATAATAGTTTCCAGATCGATCTTACCGGAAGCGCGATTGCATCGGATGTTACCGAATCAGCTACTCCAGGTATTTACTCGTTTACGATAACCAACACCGTGGCTGAAACAGTAACCGCAACCATCACCACTGATGGTGTTCAGCTGGCAAGTCAGCCTCAAATTATTTTCAATGCCCCTCCTCTGATTGTGGATGCTGATATTTCAGAGGCAGAAGCCACATCACCACATATCGCTAATGGAGCGGATGCATCCACCGTAACCGTCAAACTGGGTGATCAGGCAGGAATTCCCGTTGGCGGCCTTGAAAACAGTGATTTTCAGATTGGCCTTACCGGAAGTGCGGAGGCATCGGATGTAACCGAAACAGACACGCCCGGCATCTACACCTTCACAGTAACTAACACTGTTGAAGAGAGCGTAACCGTTACCATCACCGCTGGTGGAGTTGAACTTACACAACAGCCGGTTATTCTTTTTGAAGAAAATACTTCTCCGCCACCTCCACCACCGGTTGTAGTGAGTGCTGACAATTCTTCTGTTACGGCAACGAGCCCGCACCTGGCGGATGGCCTCGATGCTTCGACAGTAGAGATTGTTTTGAGGGATGAATCCAATCAACCCATGTCAGGATTTACAAACAATGATTTCTTTATAGATCTGGAAGGTATTGGTGAAGCCACAAATGCTGAAGCTACGGATGTAACTGAGACTGACACACCCGGAACGTATCAATTTCATCTAACCAATATTTCAGAAGATAATGTAATCGTTTATGTAAGAGCAGATTTTGTTGATTTATCAGATACTCCAGTCATTGTTTTTGAAGAGTCAGCTGAACACAGTACTGCTTTCATCACTACGTGGAGAACGAACCCTTCGATGTTCCCTCCTCCCGGACAATCTGCAGATAACCAGATTCGTATCCCGATGATCGGCAACGGATACAACTTTACGGTGCATTGGGGAGATGGAACATCCGAAACCTATACCGCCAATCCCGGCGAGGATGAGTTTCATTATCTTGAACATACCTATCCTTCGGTGGGTGACTACCAGGTATCCATCACCGGTGATTTCCCCAGAATTTATTTCTCCGGCAGCGGCGACAGAGGCAAGGTTTTATCTGTTGATCAATGGGGCGATATTCAGTGGGCATCTATGGAATATGCGTTTGCCGGTGCTTCGAGGCTGGCATCCATCCCGGAAACAGAGGCCCCTGATTTGAGCAATGTAGAATCGATGGAAAGAATGTTCCGGTTTACCCGCATCAACAGCGATCTCACCCACTGGGATGTGAGCAACGTACGAAACATGCGCGGCCTTTTTGAAGACGCTACGTTCTTCAACGGAGACATCAGCAACTGGAATGTGAGCAATGTGACGGATATGTCGTATATGTTTCAGGATGCAGTGCAGTTTAACGGAGACATTCAAACAAAAGAGATAAATGTTGATACTCCGGATTTTTACATAGCCTGGGATGTAAGCAATGTGGTAACTATGGCGAACATGTTTGGTGCCCAGGAAGGCAACGCTTTCAATGCCGACATCTCCAATTGGGACGTAAGCAGTGTTGCGGATATGTCGGCGATGTTTGATAAAGCAACAAGTTTCAACCAGGACATCAGCGGATGGGATGTAAGCAGTGTAACCAATATGGAAGTGATGTTTTTTGGCGCCCGAGCCTTTAATGGCGACATTAGCGGATGGAACACAGATAGCCTCAACTCCATGTTCAGCATGTTTGAAGGTGCTGAATCCTTCAATCAAAGCCTTGGCAGCTGGGATGTGAGCAGAGTTCCCGATATGAGCGGCCTGTTCAATTTCAGTAATCTGTCCAGGGAAAATTACGATAACACACTAATCGGATGGGCCGCACAGAACCTGGAAAGTAATGTAACACTTGGAGCCTTCGGCAGAACGTACTGTGCAGAAGATGCCAGAAACAGACTGATCTCAGATTTCGACTGGGAGATAGAAGGTGATGCTTTGGCCGGTGATTGTGGAAGTTCTCAACTTGTGGATGCAGTCAACTCCGATGCAAATGCCACATCACCGCATATCGCAGATGGAGCGGATGCATCAACGGTTACCATCAAACTGGCTGACCAGATAGGTGAACCAATTGGCGGACTACTGAACAGCGATTTCCTGATCGGCCTTACCGGCAGTGCGGTTGCATTGGATGTGACTGAAACTGCAACTCCGGGAGAGTACGCGTTTACGATAACCAACACGGTGGCAGAGAGTGTAACCGTAACCATCACTGCTGGTGGAGTTGAACTTGCACAACAGCCGGTTATTCTTTTTGAAGAAAATACATCGCCACCCCCACCGCCTCCTGTTGTTGTGAGTGCTGACAACTCTTCTGTCACGGCAACGAGTCCGCACCTGGCGGATGGCCTCGATGCTTCGACAGTAGAGATTGTTTTAAGGGATGAATCAAATCAACCCATTCCAGGCTTTACAAATGATGATTTCTCAATAGGGCTGGAAGGCCTTGGAGAAGCCACAAATGCCCAATCAACAGATGTCATTGAAACATCCACACCCGGAACGTATCATTTTCAAGTCACCAATGTTTCAGAAGATAATGTAATCGTTTATGTAAGAGCAGATTTTGTTGATTTATCAGATACTCCAGTCATTGTTTTTGAAGAGCCTGCTGAAGCCGCTATTGCTTTCATAACCACCTGGAAAACTGACAATACAGGCCCCTCCGGCGATCAGCAAATTCGCATCCCTTTGATTGGCAACGGCTACGATTTTACAGTGGACTGGGGTGATGGAAACACCTCAACGTACAGCGAAAATCCCGGTGAGGAGGCCACACATTTTATTCAACACACATACGCTGAGGCTGGCGAATACACAGTATCCATCACAGGCTCATTTCCTCGCATCTATTTCAATCATGATGGCGACAGGTTAAAACTTCTTACGATTGAACAGTGGGGAGATATTGCGTGGAGTTCAATGGAAGACGCGTTCAACGGCGCCTTTAACCTGGTTCATAAAGCTGAAGATGCCCCGAACCTGTCCGGTGTGAGCTCGCTCAGAAATATGTTCAGAATGAGGTTCGCGAACGATGCAGAAATAGTCGGCTCACTACATCTTTGGGATGTTAGTTCTATAACGGACATGAGCGGTATGTTTCATCAGGCGAAGATTACGGGAGATATTACCGTATGGAATACAGGTAACGTAGTGGATATGTCGTACATGTTCCGAGGATCGATAACATTCAATCAAGATATATCCGACTGGGACACCAAAAACGTGGAAAATATGGCCGCTATGTTTGCTAACACTGGCTCCTTCAACAGAGGCATCAGCGGCTGGCAGACCGGAAATGTTACCACTATGAACGAGATGTTCTACAATGCCAACACTTTTAATCAGCCGCTAAACAGCTGGAATGTGGGAAATGTGACGGACTTTTCCTACATGTTTGCCTACACATCAGCATTTAACCAGGACCTGGATGAGTGGGATACATCAAGCGCCATCACAATGGAAGGGATATTTGAAGATACACGCGCTTTTAATGGTGAAATCGGCACATGGAACACATCAAACGTAGAAAGTATGCTCTCTATGTTTGTTAATGCCGATCAATTTAACGGGGATATCAGTACAAAAGTCATAAACGAAGGAACTCCCGGTGAGTACACAGCCTGGGATGTATCTAATGTTAAGGACATGACCATGATGTTCGCATTTACGAAACAGTTTAATCACGATATCGGGAACTGGAACACAGGCAGTGTAGAGATTATGGATAGTATGTTTCAGGGTGCTGAGGCTTTCAACCAGGATATTGGAGCTTGGGATGTGAGCTCAGCAGTAGATATGACGTATATGTTTGATACAGCGGCAATCTTTAATCAGGATTTAAGCGCATGGAACACAAGCAACGTAGCAACCATGAGCTTTATGTTTCGGGATGCAGAGAGTTTTAACCAAAGCCTTGGCGACTGGAATGTAACCAGTGTTGACGATATGGCCCTTATGCTGAATAACAGCGGCCTCTCCCGCGAAAACTACGATCTAACCCTTGAAGGGTGGGCGGCACAAACCGTTAAAGAAAATGTTGCTTTAGGAGCCGCCGGCAGAACATACTGTGCAGTTGATGCCCGAAATATTTTAACGGATACATATAATTGGAATATTACCGGTGATGAACTCGCCGGTGATTGCTCCACTTCATCTGCTCCTTTCGTCACCACCTGGAAAACTGACAATACAGGCCCGTCAGCCGACAATCAGATCAGAATCCCACTATATGGAGAAGGTTATAATATTACAGTAGACTGGGGAGACGGATTCATTGGTACATATTCTCCTGAACCAGTATCTGCGGATCCCAGACATTTCTTAGAATATACATATAGCGAGCCCGGAACATACACCATATCCATTTCAGGAGACTTTTCACGTATCTATTTCAATCAAGGAGGCGATAGAGAAAAAATTCTTGCGATTGAACAGTGGGGAGATATTCAGTGGAGATCTATGGAGATGGCTTTTGCAGGAGCAAGTAATCTCGTTATAAA
>PWYR01000103.1 GCA_003567775.1 Ignavibacteriales bacterium
ACCCGGCACGAAGGACGTTGCTGTTGTGCAAGTGCATATTCTGTCGCGCGCATCTCTGCATCGAATAATTGTGAGAGTCGTTTTCCCGATAAGTATTCAAGTGAAGAGTAATCTCCTTTGAATTTCGGCAGCTTAATATCGTTCCGGTATTTTTCCACCGTCAGGAGTGTAAACACTTTGTCATTCGGACCTTCCGTATAAAGCTGCACCTGTGAATGTTGATCGGTTACCCCGAGCGCGTTGACCGGTGTTTGTCCTACACTCACCGGTTTACCCTGTAAATCGGTATTCTTCCCGAGACTTTCCGCCCAGAGCTGCCGGTACCAATCTGCCCAGGAAAACAACTGACTCGAATAACTCATCATTACGGATATGTTCTTTCTGAGTTTCATATCCATAAGATAATGAAATACCGCATTGAGATAAGCGGGATTTTTCAACAGAACCGGGGTATCGCATCGCTTCAACATATCGGCAGCTCCGTTGAGAAGCTGGTTTATATTAATGCCGGCAAATCCGGCGGTTAATAATCCGACACTCGTTAACACCGAAAACCGCCCTCCCACATTCGGCGGTATATCGAATGAATGGATTTTATACTCCTCGGCAATCGAACGTAAGTCACCTTTTTCGGGATCGGTTGTGATAACAAGATTCCGTATAAACCTTTTCCCGAGTTTTTTCTTCAGCAAATCGACAAAAATAAGAAACTGCGCCGCGGTCTCTGCCGTCGAACCGGATTTTGAAATTACATTAAATAACGTCTTGCGTGGATTAATTACATCAAGGAAATTAACCACAAGCTCCGGATCGACATTGTCAAGTACAAATATCCGCGGATACCCGCGCCGCTCTTTGCTGCTCAGTAAATTATAATAAGGATGTTTAAGTGAAGAAACGAGTGCAATGTTGCCGAGCGCCGAACCGCCGATTCCAAGCACGACAAAATTCTCGAATTGATTATAATTTTTGTTCGTAAATTCCTTTATACGTCTTAAAGTTTTCTTATGGAATGGTAAATTAAAGAAACCTATTCGTTCGCTTTCACGATCCGATTTTATTATTCTGTGGTATTCTTCGGCGGGCTTTTGGTACTCCTTCACTTCAACCATCGATAGTCCATCTACGCCGCCGATAGCATCGGCTAACATATTTGTATAGTCAAAGGTTATCTGCTTGTTTTTCATAATTCACCTTATAATATATTGATGTTCACGTTATATTTATTATTGCAGCAATACCATTCGTTTTGTCTCTACAAATTCTCCCGCCTCCATTCTATAGAAATAGACACCGCTGCTTACGCCGGCTGCGTTCCATACTATCGTGTGATCTCCACTGCCGTAACGCCTGTCGGTAATTGTTGCAATGTTTTGCCCGATAAGATTATAAACCTCAATTGTTATATTCCCCGGTTGCGGCAGTGAAAAAGAAATGACCGTCTCGTGATTGAAAGGATTCGGATAATTCTGATGCAATTGAAATTCGGATGGAATTGATCGATCTGTTTCCACCGTGGTAACGGAGTCAAACGTGTATATCCTCCCGTTCGCGCTGTATTCAAGAATATATATTTCACCGCTTTCATCGACGCCGAACGAAGAAATTAACATGTCGGTATCGATAAGCTCGATATTCACCGGATCATGTTCACCGTCATATTCAAGCGCCCAGATAGTACCGAACATATAATCTCCGTAGACATATTTTCCATCAAGACCGGGAAATTGCGAGCCGCGGTATACATACCCACCGGTTATGGAGCGTCCATCGACTCCCCACTCATATTCATATAACGGCATCTCCAAACCGGTTGTATCGCACTCGCTGCCGGGAGGATAACAGTGGGAACCCTCAAGTATATTCCATCCGTAGTTCTTTCCTTTTTCAATCAGATGAATAATTTCCCATCCGCTCTGCCCCACATCGCCGCACCAGAGCCAGCCGGTTTCATGATCGAAACTCATCCGCCACGGATTCCGCAGTCCGTAAGCGAAGATTTCTTCACGATATCTTTCGGTATTATCAACAAAGGGATTGTCATCGGGGATTGCATAATTTAAATCACCGGATATGTTATCCACGTCGATGCGGAGGATAGCGCCGAGTAATGTTGTCCTATCCTGGGCATTATTATCGGGGTCGCCGCCGCTTCCTCCATCGCCCGATGCTATGTATAGATAGCCGTCGGGACCGAACGCAACCTGTCCTCCGTTGTGATTAGTGAACGGTTGTTCATACTCAAGTAAGATTAATTCACTGTTTTCATCCGCTGAATTAGCATTATCTGTTGAAACCTCAAAACGAGAGATTACGGTGCGCAGCGGATTTGGAGCAGTATAATTTATGAAAAAATACCCGTTGTCTTCGTAGTCGGGATGAAATGACAGACCGAGTAATCCTCGCTCGCCTCCGGATACAACTTGTCCACTGATATCGAGAAACACTTTCCTATCGGTTGCTTCAGGATTGTTATCGAACACATATATTATGCCTTGTTGTGATATGATAAAAATGCGATTCGTGCCGTCGCCTGCGTGTTGAAGGTCGACCGGTCGGTTAAAAGTCAGGTTAGGAAATGCTACTTTTAATTCAGTATCTACGGAATTTGCATATAGATTTTCCCCGATGAAATGAACAAAGAAAATGAAAAATACTGTTAAAAACTGGTATCCTATTTTCATTTAAAACCCCTCTATTAATATGTATATAAAAATACCCCTTTATACAAATAACAACGCAAGGATTGTGTAACAAATTCCTGCCAGCGTACAGGCAGCTACTGCAAGCGGTAGCTGCGTTAACACATGATCCATTAAATCTGCGCCGGTAGCCAGCGAACTAAGGATAGTAGTATCCGAAATCGGCGAACATTGATCGCCGAACACCGCTCCACCGAGCACGGCGCCGAAACACAACGTCAGAAAAAACGGATCCGGATTGACCGCGTATGCAAGAGGCATAGCAATGGGAAAAACGACAGCGTACGTTCCCCAGGATGTACCGACTGAAAAAGCAACACCCATGTTTATAACGAGAAATAAAAGAGGCAATAGAACCGGGTGAATGAAATGTGCGGTCGTATCGATGATATATGCAGCGGTGCCGAGCGTTCTCGACACCTCGCCCAGGGAAACAGCAAGTGCAAGTATGATCGCGCCGATCGTTACACCCTTTATGCCGTCGACAAATCCGTTAATGACCGATTGCAGTCTCATCCCCTTCACAAGCGCCGTAACGATCGCACCAAGAAGCGATAAACCGAATGCTTCGGCAATAGGCACGTTTATTTGTGATATATCACCTGCAATTAATGCGGGAATTATGCCGGTCAGAGCAACACCGATCAGTATGCCGAGCGGTATGAAAAAATCGGTAAGCCCGCTTTTATAGTACGACGGCACCTTAACCTCCGTCAATTCAGCGGCTGCTAAGGGTGTCGCGTCGGGGCGGTTCAATTCGCCGGTTTCCCGCGATCTTTTCCGGGCGGCGCGCATCTTTTTTCCTTCCCATGGCAACAACTCAAGTGCAAACAACAGCGTGAAGATAACGGCAAAAATCCCGTAAAAGTTAAATGCAACCGCACCGAAAAAGAAACTAACAACCTGCTGCTCGGTCGCGAAGATCGGAATACTTCCGACAAGCAATCCGCCGACATAAATAGGCCAGACATTTAACGGGATAACCGTAGCGATCGGCGATGCCGTTGAGTCAACTATGTAAGATACTTCTTCATGACTCACTTTCTGACTATCGGTAATAGCGCGGATTGTTGTGCCGGTTAAAACGGTGGAAATTGTGCCGCCCTGATGGAATACAACACCCATCAACCACGCAAAGAATTTCGCAGTACGAGGTCCTCTAACAATATGCTGAGCTGCCCATCGTGCAAAATGCTGTGCGCCGCCGGTACGCGTCCATAAACCGATCAAACCGCCGAGACACCAAAGATAGACAAACAAAATAACCGCGAACGACCGGCTTCCTATGGAAGGGAGTATAAACGAATCGAGAATATTGAAATTACCGCTGATGATGCCGCCGGCAACAATTCCGATAAACAATGATGAAATTACTTCGCGGGTTAAAAAGACCAAAAAAAGCGTAATAAGCGCAGGCAGCAACGAATAAAATCCAAAATGCCCGGCATCACCCTCCTGACCATTGCCGTTAATGATCAGCAAAATCAAAATTATTACCGGAATCAGATATGCGATATATTTCATTGGAGTCTCCGGAAATTTTTGGACACTAAATGCAGCAAATATATGAAATTATATCATTAATACAAACCCGAACAATTGCATTTCATAAGATTTTCTAATAAATTTTAAAATTGATTGCTTATAGACGTCATTGGAAAGGAAGCATAATGATACCAGCACGATGCCTTCGCGTCTTTATCATTTTCATATTGTCGACCTATCTCACCACACCTTTAACACCGCAGGATCGGACAATAGAAGAAAAAACAAGGGAATTCTTACGTCAGAGAATAGAAGCAGCCGGTCATCCCCCACGCATTGTAGTGGGAGAAGAGCAAATTTATTCATCGATTGTTTTACCGCGATTTTATCTTGAGCGAACATACAAACCCGCCTGGAGCAATAATAACGGACCACTGCCTATAGTCGATAGTTTACTGGCGGCAATAAAATACGCGCATAAAAACGGGCTTGCACCGCAAGATTATCACGTTACAAAAATCGAAAAGCTTTATACAACCATCAATGAGCTGCAACAAAGAAATTTACAGTTAAATCATTTACGGCTCGTCGATCTCGATCTTCTTCTTACAGACGCATTTCTCGTGCTTGGCTCACATTTGTACGGCGGTCGCGTGAACCCCGAATCACTCGATCCGGAGTGGCACCCATCGAGGCGTCCGATCGAACTCGATGTTGTTTTGCGGGATGCGCTCGGAGATGGAAAAATACAGCAGGCGTTGAACGCTTTACTGCCGCATCACCCCGAATATTACCGGCTACGCGAGTTGCTCGCACGCTACCGTGAAATTCTAAACGACGGCGGCTGGCCTTCTGTACCTGAGGGCCCGACGATGCGTAAAGGAGATTCGGAAGAGCGCATCGCTGCGCTGCGTAAACGATTGATTCTTGCAGGAGACCTTGATGAACAAGAAACTATCGATGATCATCTTTTCGATGAAACACTCGAAAAAGCTGTGATCAGATTTCAGCGAAGACACGGCTTGGAGCCTGATGGTCTGGTAGGTCGTGAAACAATTGCTCAACTTAATACGTCTGTAGAACAACGATTGAAAACTGTACTTGTAAATATGGAACGCTGGCGATGGCTGCCGGAGAACCTCGGTGATAGATATATAATTGTTAATATTGCTAATTTCGAGTTGGACGTGATTGATAACGGCAGCAGGGTAATGAATATGCGGGTGATCGTCGGTCGAAACTATCGTCGCACCCCGGTATTCACCGGTCAGATGACGTATCTCGTCTTCAGTCCATACTGGAATATTCCTCCCGGCATCACCGCAAACGATGTCCTGCCGCAGGTTAAACGCGACATTCAATATCTTGCAAAGAATAATATCAGGGTTCTTCAGGGATGGGGGGCTGACGCCCGGGAAATCGACCCGGTAACTGTAGATTGGTCGATTATCACACCACGGAATAATCCTTACCGGTTCAGGCAAGACCCCGGACCCAACAACTCACTCGGGCTGGTGAAGTTTATGTTTCCGAATAAATATAACGTATATTTGCATGATACCCCCGCTCGCGAATTGTTTGCACGAGTTCAGCGCGATTTTAGCTCTGGTTGTATCCGGATAGAACAACCGGTAGAATTAGCAGAGTACCTACTCTCCGACCGCCCCGAATGGACACGCGATGCAATCGTCGCCGCAATGCGAAGGGGGGTTGAACGGACTGTAACATTGGTCCGTTCGATACCGGTACACCTGTTATACTGGACTTCATGGACAGATGAAAACGGAACGGTACATTTCCGGCGAGACATCTATAACCGGGATCAACGGCTATACGATGCATTACACGTACCTTCACCACTAATGACTAAAAGAGGAGATTAAAAGTAACTTGTTACGTACACACTTTCTTGCTGCAAATTTAGCCCTGTCTTTATTCTTCCTAATTACGGCAGCACCTGCATACCCATCGGATGCAAACATATTCAATGCCGGTCGCGTGGGTTTTGCGGTGAAATTTAAGAACGAAGTATCGTCGTATAACGTCATTGGCGTGTTTCTTCTTCCCGAAGAAACTATTACTATTGAAGTTCAGGATCGTACTCCGGGTGCACGATATACTATCAACACCTCGGGCGGCGTCGCACGACGAATAGACAACAAACGATGGAATTTCAAAGCGGCAGATCAACCAGGTTTATACCCCGCGATAGTTTATAATTCTTCCCGAACCGATTCGGTAACGATGAACATTTTTGTTATGGTTCCGAGAAACGCAAAGAAAAACGGAGCTATCAACGGCTATCGTATCGGTAATTATCCGGCAACACCGCTTCGCGGCAGGAAAGAATATCTTACGCCGAGCGGATTTATCGAAGTGACGCCGGAAAATGAAGATACATATATCTCCCCTCACTTTCAGCTTAAACAATTCTTATGTAAGCAAGCGGGAAATTATCCTAAGTATGTTGTCCTGCAAGAAAGGTTGCTGATAAAGCTACAGATTATACTCGAACGCGTCAATGAAAAAGGGTATCATGCAAACACATTTCACATAATGAGCGGATACCGGACGCCCTATTATAACCGGGCAATCGGCAATGTGCAGTACAGCAGGCACGTGTATGGAGATGCCGCCGATATTTTTATCGATATGCGTCCACCGCGCGGCATGATGGATGATCTCAACGGCGACGGAAAAATCGATCATCGCGATGCAGCAATTTTATATGATA
>PWYR01000131.1 GCA_003567775.1 Ignavibacteriales bacterium
GCAAAGGCAATTGCAGTCCTTCCATTTGAAAACATCAGCGCCGAGAAGGAAAACGATTATTTCGGCGACGGGCTTACCGAGGAATTAATTGCAAACCTGTCGCGGTTAAAGGATATCGGGGTTGTTTCACGAACGACCTCGATGCAATACAAAGGAACGAAGAAAGACATCAAAACCATCGGTAAGGAACTTGGCGCTCAATATATCCTCGAGGGGAGCGTTCGCAAATATCAGGACAATCTCCGGATCACCGTACAGTTGATTGATGTTGTGAATGACCGGCAATTATGGGCAGAAACCTATAAAGGGAAGCTTGCCGATGTGTTCGATATTCAGGAACAGGTATCCCAGCAAATCGTCGATGCACTCATGGTAAAGTTGACGCCGACGGAAAAGATTGTGTTAACGAAACGACCGACGGTCAATGCAGAAGCGTTTGACCTCTGCCTCCGTGCACGGGATTATCTCTACCGGTTTAATAAGAGTAATCTCAAGATGGCGATTCAACTTTTTCAAAAAGCTATCGAGCTCGATACACGGTATGCCGCTGCGTATGCGGGTTTGGGTGAATCGTACGCGACATTATATCAGCTCTTTGAACGCACGGATATCTGGCTTGACAAATCTATCGAGTCATGTTTAAAAGCATTGATGTACGATCCGTCGCTCTCAGAAGCGTATGCCGCGTTGAGTCTTTCGTATTTCAACAAACAATCACTCGATGAAGCGCTCGATGCCAGTAAAAAAGCAATCGAACTCGATCCGAATAATTTTCTCGGATACTGGATACTTGCACGGATATATCATTTGACCGATCGCGATATCGAAGCGATTGAGCTGCTGGAAAAAGTGATCTCTCTCAATCCTGATTTTTACTCCGCGTATGGCGATCTGCGTCTTATATACGAACGACTCGGAGAAACCGAAAAATTCGAGGCGGCTCTCCAAACATCGCTTGAGGCGTATCCACGGTATTTAGGTCGTCATCCCGACGATGCACGGGCGCATATGTTTTATGCTATTTGCTTGGCTGAATCCGATCAAACAGATAGTGCAAAGAGAGAAGCGGCAACGGCGCTGGAATTGAATCCGTCGGACCCGTTAATGTTTTACAACGCCGCATGTTTCTATGCACGGATAGGTGAAAAGATGCTCGCGGTCGAAGCGTTGAAAAATTCCGTTGCGGGAGGACACGAGGATTATGAATGGTTCAAACGTGATCCGGATCTTGATAGTATCCGGGAAGAACCCGGTTATATCGAACTCATGAACGGAAAATAAAAACATATAATAAAAGTGACATATATACATACATTGTCGCCCTTAATAATAATTTGTACATGAATCAATATATAAGGATTATAACTATGATAGGTACAATTATATTGCATTACAAGATTCTTGAAAAATTAGGCGAAGGTGGAATGGGCGTTGTCTACAAAGCGACAGACACCAAGCTTGATCGCACCGTTGCGCTGAAATTTCTTCCTTCCCACCTTTCCGAGGCGGAAGATAATAAATCCAGATTTCTTCAGGAAGCGAAAGCAACCGCTGCACTCAACCATCCCAACATAATGAATGTCTATGAGATTAATGAGCACGATGGTTCGCTATTCATGGTTATGGAGTTTATCGAGGGACAGACATTAAGTTCTTATCTCAATAAAGTAAAAACAGGTGAGAGCATTCCTGTCGATCAGGCACTCGAGTGGACAATTCAAATTGCAACGGGATTAAAAGCCGCACATGAAAAGAATATTATTCACCGGGATATCAAACCCGCAAATCTCATGGTAGCTTCCGGAGGACAACTGAAAATTATGGATTTCGGTCTGGCGAAGCTCAAGAGCAGCATCGGGATCACCAGAACCGGGACATCGCTCGGCACATTGTCGTATATGTCTCCCGAACAGGCGCAAGGACAAAGCGCCGACCATCGATCCGACTTATGGTCGCTTGGGGTTGTTCTGTACGAGATGTTAACGGGTGAACAGCCGTTTAAATCGGAACATGAGGCGGGATTAGCGTACCTTATCATAAACGAGGACCCTCCGTTGCCCAGTGAGATGGATAAAAAGATTCCACATCAACTTGATTCGGTTGTGATGAAAATACTGGCAAAGGACCGGAATAAGCGATACCGGAGTATGGAAGAACTGATTAATACCCTTACGTCGGTTCGGGTCGAAATACAATCAAAGAAATCCGAGGCAAAAACAAAAGCCATTGCGGTGCTGCCGTTCGGAAACATCAGTCCCGATAAGGAGAGCGATTATTTCAGCGACGGATTGACGGAAGAATTAATTGCTAATCTTTCCCGGCTTAAAGATATACGGTTGATTCCCCGTACCACCTCAATGCAATATAAAGCAACAAAAAAGGATGCGCAAACGATTGGCCGTGAGCTCGGCACACGATATATACTTGCAGGCACCGTGAGAAAATTTCAGGATAATCTTCGCATAACGGTTGAACTTGTCGATGTGGATGCCGATGCACAGCTCTGGGCGGAAACCTACAAAGGAAAGATCGAGGATGTGTTCGATATACAGGAAAAGGTCTCGACACAAATTGTCGATGCCCTGATGGTAAAGCTGACGCCAAAGGAACAGGTCGCGCTCACGAAACGGTCGACATTAAACGCAGAAGCGTTTGATTATTACCTGCGTGCCAGAGGATTTCTGTACCGTTTATCAAAAGGAAATACCAACATAGCGATCCAGCTTTTTCAAAAAGCTATCGAGCTCGATCCCCGCTATGCAGCGGCGTATGCCGGGTTAGGAGAAGCGTATTCATATCTTTATCAGTATTGGGATCGGAAAGAAACATGGCTTGAAAAGGCAGTCGAATCCTCCTTGAAGGCGCAGTTATATGATCCGACGCTCTCCGAGGCGTTTGCCGCCCTTGCCGTGGCATATTTTAACAAGAAGATGTTCGACGATGCACTTACCGCAGGTCAAAAGGCGATCGAACTTGATCCGACTAATCATATTCCATATTGGATACTCGGCAGAATTTACAGGAAGATGGACCGTGAACAGGAAGCACTTGAACTCTTCAAGAAATCGCTTGGGATTAATCCGGAGTTCTATACCGCTTCAAGTGATTTACGGATGGTATATGAACGCCTCGGAGAAAAAGAAAAAGCAGAAGAAGTGACTCGAACTGCAATAAAATTTTTCCCGGAATTTTTACTCCGCTATCCCGAAGACGCACGAGCACGGATGATGTTTGCCCTGAATTTATCGACGGTTGGTAAAATCGATGAGGCAAAATCCGAAGCGGCGAAGGCAATCGAATTGAGTCCGGGAGATACGGTAATGCTCTATAATGCCGCGTGCTTCTATTCAAAACTCGGAGAGAAAAAGCTTGCAATAGAAACATTGACCAATGCGATCGATTCCGGCTATCAGGATATCGAATGGATAAAACGTGATCCCGATTTTGACAATATTCGTATCGAATCGGGATACATCGAACTTATGAAAGGGAAATAAATGATCGGACAAACGATTTCACATTATAAAATATTGGAAAAATTGGGCGAAGGGGGTATGGGCGTTGTTTATAAAGCTCAGGACCTGAAACTTGACAGAATCGTTGCACTAAAATTTCTGACATCCCGTGTATCGGTCACCGATGAGACAAAATCGAGATTTCTTCAGGAAGCAAAAGCTGCTGCCGCATTGAATAACCCACATATCCTCGGTATATACGAGATCGATGAACAGGATGACCTGATGTTTCTTGTTATGGAGTATATAGAAGGAGTGACGTTAAAACATTACCTCGCACGTTTAGAGTCGGGAACAGGTATAGCGGTCAACCAGGCAATCGATTGGACCTCCCAAATCGCTGAAGGATTACGTGAAGCACATACAAAAGGAATTGTGCATCGGGATATAAAACCCGAAAACATAATGGTTGCGAAAAACGGTAAACTAAAAGTAATGGATTTCGGAATCGCAAAACTCCGGGAGGGTACCGGTCTGACTAAAACAGGTGTTTCTATCGGCACTCTGTCGTACATGTCGCCGGAACAGGCGCAGGGAGTTTCAGCCGATCATCGTTCGGATGTTTGGTCGCTTGGGGTTGTTCTCTATGAGATGCTGACTGCTGATTTGCCGTTTAAAGGAGAACACGAAGCATCGCTCCTGTATTTGATTGTTAATGAAGATCCGCCTGTTCCAAGTCTGATGGATAGAAAAATACCACACCAGATCGATAATCTGATAAAAAATATTCTGGCAAAGGATAGGGAGAAGCGATTGCAAAATATGGACGAGGTTTTAGAGTCTCTTAAGGATACCCGAAGAGCAATTGAAAACGCTCCAACTCACGTACAAACTAAAGCAATTGCGGTTCTGCCTTTCGGGAATATCAGTCCCGATAAAGAAAGTGATTATTTCAGTGAAGGTCTTACCGAAGAACTTATCATAAATTTGTCGAGGTTAAAAGATATACGCGTTGTTCCCCGCACAACATCGATGCAATATAAAGGGTCGACAAAAGATGCCAGGACTATCGGTAGAGAACTGGGAACTCGTTATATTCTTGCAGGAAGTGTACGAAAGTTTCAGGATAATCTTCGGATAGCAGTTGAGTTGGTCGATGTAGATACGGATGCTCAACTCTGGGCTGAAACATACAAAGGTAAACTCGAAGATGTATTTGATATACAGGAGCAGGTTTCGAAACAGATAGTCGATGCGCTTATGGTGAAGTTAACGCCAAAGGAACAAATCGCACTTACGAAACGGTCTACTTTGAATTCCGAGGCGTTCGATTATTATCTTCGAGCACGGGGTTATCTGTACCGTTTATCGAAAGGTAATATTAATATTGCAATTCAGCTTTTTCAAAAAGCTATTGAACTTGACCCCCGGTATGCAGCGGCTTACGCCGGTTTGGGAGAAGCATATGCTTATCTGTATCAGAATTGGGACCGGAGAGAGTCATGGCTGGAAAAGGCAGTCGAATCTTCATTAAAAGCACAATTATACGATCCAACGTTATCGGAGGCATTTGCCGCGCTTGCCGTTGCGTATTTTAACAAGAATATGTTCGATGATGCGCTCACGGCGGGTAAAAAGGCAATTGAGCTGGATCCGAATAATCATGTAGCATACTGGATACTTGGAAGAATATACCGGCAGTTGGATCGAGATATTGAAGCGATTGGGCTTTTTAAAAAAGCTCATGAACTTAATCCCGATTTCTATACCGCTCATAACGATATGCGAATGGTGTATGAACGTCTGGGGCAAAAAGAAAAGGTCGATGAGGTGATAACGGCATCGGTAAGATATTTTCCGGAATATTTACTCCGATACCCCGAAGATGCAAGAGCACGGATGTTTTACGCAACTAATCTTTTCACACTTGGTCGAATAGAAGAGGCAAAATCCGAAGCGGCAAAAGCAATCGAATTAAGTCCGGGTGATACGGTTATGTTCTATAATGCTGCTTGTTTCTATGCAATGCTCGGTGAAAAAAAACTTGCTTTAGAAACATTGAAAGAAGCAATCACCTCCGGCTGGCAGGATTACGGATGGATAAAAAGGGATCCGGATCTGGAGAGTATTCGTAACGAACCCGGCTATATCGAGTTAATGAAAGGGAAATAAAGGTTTCGCATGATATTACCCGACTACAGACATAAACTAAACGATGCCGAAACGCTCAGGGGAATTACACCCCATAAAATGAAAAATAATATTTGGGTGGATATCCGCAAGCAGTATCCTATGGTTATGCACTATGCAGTGCTCGTTTCACTGCTGATTGTGATATTGTTATTCAGATTTTTTCCCATCGTTCAGCCCGGTCTCATGCCTGCACTGGTCGCGCAGGAAATTATCGATATAGAGCAGATAGATATCACACGGCAGGATGATCGCCCCCCACCGCCTCAACGACCCCCGATTGTGATCGAGACGCCTTCGGATGCTCTGTTTGATGATCTCGATTTTGCATGGGGTGATATGGATATTTTTGACGATGCGCCGCCTCCCCGTCCACCTTCCGCTATGGAAGACGACAGTGAACATTATTTCGTAGCCGTTGAACAGATGCCCGAAATCATCGGCGGCATCGCAAGTGTATTGAGAAACCTCACATACCCGGAGCTTGCAATACGGGCCGGTATCGAAGGTACGGTATATGTTTTAGCGTATGTCGATGAAGAAGGCGTCGTTCAAAAAGTTGATATAGCACGGGGCGCCGGTGTGGGACTTGATGAAGCTGCGATGGAAGCCGTATCAAAGGTACGTTTTATACCCGGCAGTCAACGCGGAGTACCAAGAAAAGTGGTAGTCACGGTACCCGTTAAATTTTCTTTGCGTGAAAGGTAAATAACTTACAGGAAAGGTTTATATGATAGGAAAAACTATCTCACACTATGAGATTCTCGAAAAGTTAGGTGAAGGCGGCATGGGAGTCGTTTATAAAGCTCAGGATACAAAACTCGATCGTATTGTGGCACTCAAATTTTTACCCGCTCACCTTTCCGCTTCGAAACAGGATAAAGAACGCTTTCTGCAGGAAGCAAAAGCGGCCGCGGCACTCAATCACCCGAATATTATGAGTGTCTATGAAATTAATAATCACGAGAACACAATGTTTCTTGCTATGGAATTTATCCGGGGGAAAACATTAAAATCGTTGATTGAGACGAACAAAACAGGGGGTGGTATACCGATCAAGAAGGCGATCGATTATGTTTTACAGATAGCTGCGGGATTGAAAGATGCTCACGAAAAAAATATTATACACCGCGATATTAAATCCGAAAACATTATGCTGACGGACGACGAGCGAATAAAAATAATGGATTTCGGACTTGCAAAGCTGAAAAGCGGAAGCAATCTGACAAAAAGCGGAGCCTCACTGGGAA
>PWYR01000078.1 GCA_003567775.1 Ignavibacteriales bacterium
GGGGTATCAACGACGACATGGTCAGAAAGAACGGAACGGAACTTGGGAGATCCTCCCCTCGTGAGGGAAACCGGGAAAAGACAATGCCTATAAGGCAACGAAATGGCATTGACGAGGAAGGTTGTCGGACACGACCATAGTAGTGCCGATGACAGAGACAACATAACTATGCTGGAACGAAGGGTCGTGACTTGGATGGTGTCAGTAAAGAAGGAAAGTGTTTGGTGACTGCCTTTGTGGCTACCAGCACCGGAGAAAGACCCAGAGAATTCAGCACTGACTATACTGATGAACGAAGCCAAAGCTCATCAGGATAACACTATAGAGGAGAAATCTAAATGTCTACTCGACAAAAATTAAAATCAACAAAAACATGTATTGATAATAAGACGATAAATGTCTTTTTACATGCTCTGATTATATTTGGGATTCTCGTCATTTCTGGTGTTGGAACGCAAGTATTGACACAAGAAACAAAGGAGTATAAAGAAAATGACAATCAAGCATCAAGTCAAGAAAAATTTAATTTATCAGCTGGCATCGGAATGCCAGAGCATTTAAATTTTGGTATTTGTTACCAACTGGAGCAGGTTCAAATAGGTTTATACATTGGTTCAGCTCCGTATTGGTATGATCCAGATGAATTTGCAATACGTACATTATCGTGTGATCTACGCTACCATTTTGGAGGATTATCTAAATTATCTAATAGACGCCCTTGGTTCGTAAAGTTTGGAATTGTCTATATAAGAGTTCAAGATAATGAATTTAATTATAGTGAAACTCACACTCTTATGCTTGTCCCGCGTGTTGGAAGAGATTTTAACTTTACAAAACAACTTGGAGCTTTTATTGACATTGGTCCTGCGGTGTGCTTATATGAAAAAAACATACCACCGTCAGAGTATTCTTCTAGTCTGTGTGAATATTTTATTATACCGAGTTTTGGAATAGGTTTGTTTTTTAGAGTTTTTATATAGAAGATTATCATAAACTTAAACTGCATATTTTAGCCCGTAAAGAGTTGGACAAATTACTATATCGACCGCAAATAAATAAAATTCAAAAGGTATAAAATATGATTGGCCAAACGATTTCACATTACAAAATCCTCGATAAACTCGGTGAAGGCGGCATGGGCATCGTCTACAAAGCCCACGACACCAAACTCGACCGCACGGTTGCGCTGAAGTTTCTCTCCACATCCCTTGCCCCCACTGAAGAGGAAAAGAAACGCTTCGTACACGAAGCGCGCGCCGCGTCTGCCCTTGACCACTCGAACATCTGTACAATCCATGAAATCGACGAAACACCCGATGGTCAGATATTTATCATCATGCCTGCCTATGAAGGAGTGCCCTTAAATAAAAAAATCGAAGAGGGACCTCTCAAGGTTGAAGAAGCGATCGACATTGCGGCACAAATTGCCGACGGGCTGCAAGCCGCTCACGAGAAAGGGATTATTCACAGGGATATCAAGAGCAGTAACATTTTCATAACGACGAGGGGTCAGGCAAAAATCATGGATTTCGGTCTCGCACGCAGCCGGGGTATGACGAAGATAACCAAAACCGGTACAACCGTCGGCACCGTACTCTATATGTCGCCCGAGCAGGCACGGGGAGAGACAATCGATCACCGGTCGGACATCTGGTCTTTCGGTGTTGTGCTGTATGAAATGTTAACCGGTAAACTGCCGTTCACCGGAGATTACGATCAAGCGGTGGTGTACCGCATCTTAAATGAAACCCCCGAACCGGTAACTGTTTCACAGCCGGAGATTCCCCCCGGGTTTGAGCACATTGTAATGAAATGCCTGGAAAAAGATCCGGACAATCGTTATCAATCGATAGGTGAATTTCAAACGGATATGGAAAACATTTTCACTCCGGGATTGAAACGCTCACTCCGTTTTCATACACCTATAAGAGTCAAGCGGTTAACCCGGCCGCTGGTTTTGATCCCTGCGGTACTGGTATTAACGTTTGTCTTTCTGATTGTATTCTGGATATTCGGAAGTCATCCCGCGATTTCGTTCTCGGAGCGGGATTGGGTTCTGATAGCAGATTTTGAGAATCACACCGGTGACGATGTTTTCGATAAATCACTCAGCACCGCTATCACGGTCAGCATCGAGCAGTCGCGTTATGTTAGTGTCATACCGAGACAAAGAATACGGGAAGCCCTTCAGCGGATGAAAAGAGAAGACGTCACACATATCGACGAAACCATCGGACGTGAAATTGCAGAGCGTGAGGGAGTCGATGTGTTGATTGCGCCGTCCATCAGCAGAGTGGGTAATACGTATGTGCTTACCGCGGAAATTCAGGATGTAAAGGAGGCAAAAGTTTTAAAGTCACAGATTGTGCGTGCTCAAAGCCAGGATGAAGTATTGGGTGCACTGGATAAACTCACAAGGAGGGTTCGTAAAGATCTCGGTGAATCCCTGGCGGCTATTTCCAGGCAAAGTAAACCACTCGAAAAGGTAACAACTTCCTCCCTGGAGGCGTTAAAACAATTCTCTTTAGGGGATGAGAATTATCGACAATATAACAATGAAGAAGCCAGGATGTATTATGAAAATGCGTTACGTATCGATTCAACTTTTGTAATTGCTAAGGCAAAGCTCGGACTATTGCATTTATTAGAGTTTGATCGTGAGAAAGGGAAGGAGATGGTGACCGAAGCAGTGCAGAATCTGGATGATCTTACCGATAGAGAGAAATACTCTATTCTAATGTTTTATGCAGGAGCTGTAGAGAATGACCCGGAAAAAGCCGTTCAATATGCTAAGGCAGCGTTGGCATTATATCCGGATAACGCAAGCGCCTTTAGCAATCTTGGGTACTACTATCAACAGATGGGACGTTATGATGAGGCGATTGAAGCGGCCAAGGAATCCATACGAATAAATCCTCGCCAAATATCTGCTTACAACGCTATTACTTATATCTATGGATTGCACCTCGGAAAAGTTGATTCTTTATTGGCCTGGTCAAAAAGAGTGGTTTCAGAAAATCCGGAATACAATACAGGTTGGGTACATCTCGGTCAGGCTTATTTGGGCAAAGACAGTCTTAAGCAAGCAGAAGAAGCTTTTAAGAAAGCATTAGATATTAAACCCAATTTTATACCTGCTCTTAGATTATTAAGCTGCTCACATCGATTACAAGGCAATTACCAGGCAGCACTTCAACCATTAAAGAAAGGACTTGAAATTGATCCATCACAATCCTGGCCTCATTATGAGCTTGGGGTACTATACCAGCTTTTAGGAGATAAACAGTCTTCACGGGAACATTTTGAGAATTTTCGCAAAATAGCTGAAAGATGGGTGAAAGAGTCTCCTGATAGATGGTCCAGTTATTTATCTTTAGGGTTGGTTCTCACACGTTTGGGAGAGAAAGAGCGTGGCTTGGAAATGGGTCAAAAAGGCATGGAGCTTGACCCTGATCAGCATTTCGAATACGCAAAACTTCTCAGTGTGCAGGGGAGAACGCAGGAAGCCATCGATCAATTGGAATTGGCGATTCAGGAGGGGTTTAGAAATTATATTGAGATGAAAATACAAGTCGACCTACAGCTGTTACAAAACGAGCCGGGATTTAAAAAGCTATTAGACCGGGGGTTAAAAAAATAATGTTTTTGGGTCCTATCGGTATGTTTCATTTTCTAATTCGGACACCAGAAAGGAGCATAACAATGAAACCATTAAATTTATATCTACTTGTTTTTCCCCTCCTCCTGAGCAGTAACGTTCTTGCTCAATCCGACATCACCGTTGATGTGTTTGTTCACGATAATCACACCGAAGCACCTCTGGAGTCAGCTCTTGTAAAGATCCTTCACGAAGGAGAAGTTCTCGATTCTTCATACACCGGTTCAGACGGATGGGCACGGCTGACGATTACACCGGTCGGTGTAGAGGAAATGCAACCGGGGATACCAAATACGTTTACAATGAGTGAGAACTATCCCAATCCATTCAGGGATGACACGCGGGTGGATTTTTCGTTACCCGAATCCCGGACAGTCAGGGCCGGGGTGTACAATATACTCGGTCAGCGTGTTCTATCGGAGGACCTTCCACTTTTAGCCGGGTATTATACGATGAACCTCTCGCTTTCACATCTTCCGACCGGTATTTATTTCTTGCGATTACAAGGGAATGAACAACAGGCAGTTAAACTGATGAAAATCGGAGGCGATGTTCTTTATGAGAGTGTATTCCCCCGTAGGGGAAGTATTCAGGTGACAGCCCGCAGTGGTGTCGGTCTACCGCTGCAAAAAACTACCGGGGAAAATGAAGAATATACCATACGGGTAGAAAAGTATGGGTATGAATCGTGGTTTGTAACAAAGCGGATTGAATTCGATATGGAAATTACTGTACCCATGGTGATGATTGAGACAACGACCGTTACCGACATCGACGGCAATGAGTACCAAACTGTAATGATAGGCAACCAGTGGTGGATGGCTGAGAATTTGAAAGTATCAAGATATCTTAATGGTGATGCAATACCTACAAACCTAAGTAATTCTGAGTGGAAAAACACCACATCAGGTGCTTTTACGATTTATCCGCATGGCAATGTTGATGGAATAAACTCCAATGAAGAAATGGTTGCCGCATACGGCAAACTATATAACTGGTATGCTGTTGATGATGACCGTGGCTTATGCCCCGAAGGTTGGCGTGTACCGAGTGATAATAATTGGAAACAACTTGAGATGTACTTGGGAATGTCTCAGGAAGATGCAAATAATATTGGATGGCGTGGTGCATCCGTGGGAGGTAAACTGAAATCTACCCGTACCGAATCTGATCCACACCCAAGATGGAGCAGCCCAAATGAAGGTGCTACCAACGAAAGCGGATTTTCAGGTCTTCCGGGGGGTAGACGCGACTTCAGTAGTGGTTTCAGTGCCATTGGAAATACCGGTTACTGGTGGAGTTCTACGGAGCGCAGCCTTAGCCTTGTCTGGTTCCGTTTCCTGGGTTACGACGGTAGCAGTGTGTTCAGGTACGACTTCTATAAGTACTTTGGTTATTCTGTTCGCTGTTTCAGGGGTAAGGGTTTATCTCTTACCTCCCCAACCGGAGGGGAAATCTGGCACATTGGCTCAAATCAAGATATTACCTGGACAAGTATAGATATCGATTATGTAAATATCCATTATAGTATTAATAATGGATCAACCTGGAATACTATAGCAACATCGGTGCATTCATCGCAAGGTAGTTATGAGTGGACAGTGCCGGATACACCCACTGATGAAGCGAAGGTTAGGGTGTGTGATGTTGATGATTCTGATATATGCGATGAGAGTAGAGTATTTCGTATTGATATTTACGAAACCGGAACAGTTACCGACATCGACGACAACGTGTACCAAACCGTAAAAATAGGCGACCAATGGTGGATGGCTGAGAATCTACGAGTATCACGATATCGTGATGGTAGTGTTATTCCCACTGGTCTGAGTAATGACGAATGGAGTAACACCACAACCGGTGCGTATGCCATATATCCGCATAGCTTAGTTGATGCTATCAACTCAGAAGAAGAAATGGTTAATGCATATGGTAAACTATATAACTGGTATGCGGTAGTTGATAACCGGGATCTATGTCCCGAAGGTTGGAGAGTACCGAGTGATGATAATTGGATACAACTTGAGATGTATTTGGGAATGTCTGAGGTACATGCATATGATTGGGTTGGATCGCGAGGAGCACCCGTTGGAGATAGACTGAAATCCACCCGGACAGAACCCGACCCGCATCCGAGATGGACAAGTCTGAGCTCAGGTGCAACTAATGAGAGCGGTTTCTCAGGTCTTCCGGGCGGTAGCCGGTATAATGGTTCTTTCTACCACATTGAAGATCGCGGTTACTGGTGGAGTTCTACGGAGGCCAGTTTTGCCTTTGTCTTTTCCCGCGGTCTGAGATACGATTCAAGCGGTGTGATAAGGGACCTCGACTTGAGGGAGTATGGTCGTTCTGTTCGTTGTATGAGGGATTAGTATTTTTGACTGTTGACGCAACAACGCTGTTCTTGTGGCGTAATTGGTAGACGCTCTGACACTTATGGCACAAAGACAGAATGTCGGGATGTAAAAGTAGGTTTCCGATACTAGTTGGAGAGTCGAAACCGAGGATAGCAATGTAGGTTTAAGCCCTACCGGGCATGGCGTTGCTTGCACATAGGCGGGCATAGCTCAATTGGTAGAGCATCAGCTTATTAAGTTAAGCTGAGGGTTGCGGAGTTCGAGTCCCGTCGCCCGCTCCAAGCGCAACAGCGCCGTTGAACGCCCATCGTCTTACGAAGAGCCGGACTGGGTTGATAACGGAAAGTCCTACTGGAATGGCTGATGGTGGAGTTAACAACCAATGGCGTTGTTGCGTATTAAACAGAAAGCGAGTTGTTATCGTATTGATTGTTAATGTGTTTAAAATATAAAGGAAAAAATGAAATGACTTTGATAAAAACCTTGGCTTTAATCGTTACGCTGTCATTAATCTCCGGGTCAGTACAAAGTACAGGATTTGACGATCCGCATCAGACTCCGGCTGTATATTCACCCGATGGTGTATTTATGCTTGGCGGCGGGTCCCAAAAGTCAAATAATTATAATCACAAATGGTTAGAAAATGATCTGAAGGATCAACGTAGGATACCTGTTGACGGACTCATCCACGGTTTGTTAATAACAAAACCGAAATTCTCCCAAACAAATGGAGAATGGAATATTCAACGTGTTCATCGAGGTAAGCTATTTTCCTGGATGAGCGATCGTAGTCTGGCATTGGATGCAAACGGAAAACCCCA
>PWYR01000099.1 GCA_003567775.1 Ignavibacteriales bacterium
CGGCATCAACGGGAAAACATAGTGAAATACACGCGTGAGGCATTAAGTTCACGGGGTATATTTATCGTGTATCAGAATTCATATTACGCGGTGAAGTATCTGGAAAAAGAGTTTGACGATATTGCACGGGATTTCGAACCGCGGAATATCCCGCCGTTGTTTATTATGCGGTGTAAAATGTAATTCGTTTCGGGTTTCGTGTATTAAATGTGCCGGGCACATCTGGCAATTCGAAAATAGAAACTTCAAACCGGAAACTTCTTTAAATACGCATCCACATCAAACTTCCGCTTGCACCCGTTATAATTCATATATCGTATCTTTCCGAAAACCGGTCGCTCTGTCCACGCACGATCGTGCATCCCGCCGATACTCCACGCAATACCGGCGTACCCGCTCGGATCGCGACCGTCAAGTTCGTACCTGTCGTTTAAATAGATGGCAACTGCCTGTGCTTCTTCAGGTGTCTCAGTCCATTCCAGCATTTTCTTTGCCCAGTACATGCGCATATACCCGTGCATCTTCCCGGTCGTTGCCATTTCAATCTGTGCGGCATTCCAGAGCGGATCGTGGGTGCGGGCTTGCTCGAAGTCGTCAACGGTGTAAAGACGGTCGCGCGTATCATCGCGGTGTTCGTTCAATGTCTTCTGCGCCCATGCAGGGAAACCTTCGAATGAATCGTAATGCTCATTGTAAAAACAAAAATTATCCGATAATTCGCGACGCACGATCAATTCTTCAAGAAAAGAATCGCGGGATTGCTTCTTTTTCCGGGTCTTTCGCACCTCGAAAGCAATCCGTTGTGCAGAAACCTGTCCGAAATGGAGATACGGCGAGAGGTTTGAAAGCGTGTTTTTATTCGGGTCGTTCCGGTGATCCGCATAGTTTGTCAGCCGCGTATCGATAAAATCCATTAACATCTTCCCTGCTGCTTTCTCGCCCGGCAGAATCCAGTCAACCTCACCCACTCCGGTATCGATCTTTAACGTACTCCGTGCTTTTTCCCAATTCACGGATTCACCTCCGGGTTTATTGAATGGATGCTTTTCTATACGTGGAAAGTCAATCAAATACGAATCGATCTTTCTGAGAATTTTCGGTCGAATGGTATAAGCGCCGAACTCTTGTTTATTCGATGCCTGTCGACAGGGGATTATGTTATGGGCATCGACTTCATAAAACGGAACATCGATCGATTTACACACAGCTTCTTTCCATGCGCGATGTATTTTAAGCGGCGAAAAATCGGTTATCACCGTCCCCGCTCCGACTTTTTCGATAAACCGCACTATTTCTTGCTCCGGCGATCCGGCGACCAGATAAAACGGTATGTTATACTTTCGAAGCGTGAGTTCAACTTCTTCCAGACCTTTCAACATAAATTCGCACTGCCGCATAGTGGCATCGAGAAAGCGGGGAACGAGGCAGAATACGACTTTTAGCGGCGCTTTCTGCTCACGTGCGATTTCCTGTGCATAGAGCAACGCCCAGTTATCGACGGCGCGCTGATCACGGGTCATCCAGTACAAAACCGGTCCGACGCCGGTTTGCTCCTCATTGAGCTTATGTATTCGTGTTTTATCAGTCATATAACAATATAATGATTTTACACATATTCATTTCACCATTTATTGGAAATCCGTCCTTTTTTAATTATCTTTTACAATATATACTTAACGTAACGGGTACGTTACTAATTCTATGATATATTATCCCTGCCTGAGTTAAAACTTAGGAGAAAAATATGCGTTTACTATTATTTGGCCCGCCCGGTGTGGGAAAAGGAACTCAAGCTACATTAATAAAAAATAAATATAATATTCCTCATATATCGACGGGTGATATTTTACGGCAGGCGATATCCGAAGGAACGGAGCTTGGCGTTCGCGCCAGGCAATTTATGGATAAGGGTGAATTGGTGCCGGACGATGTTATGATCGGACTTGTGCGTAACGTATTAAGCTCGTGTAATTGTGAAAACGGATTTATTCTGGATGGTTTCCCCCGAACGGTGGCGCAAGCCGAAGCGCTCGACGCCGTTTTCGAGGAGCTAAATTTTCAACTCGATGCCGTCATCTATTTTCAGGTCGATGAAAATGAAATTATTTCACGGCTCTCACAGAGATGGACATGTCGTGTGTGCAAGCGTATATTTAATGAGGCGGTCGATTCAATCGATCGTAACGCTGCATGTCCGGAATGTGGCGGGGATCTGTATCAGCGGGACGATGATAAACCGGAAATCGTCAAGCAACGCCTCGATGTTTACAATCAATCGACAATGCCCGTACGCAATCATTATGAAAAAACGGGAGAACTGATTGAAATAAACGGCGTCGGCGATATCCGGGAAGTATATGATCGCATCCTCGTTACAATAGAGAAATAACGTATGGAAACACCTGAGAGACAAGATTTGTGACGACAAAAGATACACGCCGGAATCCCGCGTTGAAAGGATTGAGCAACACTCCGATGGTCGTTGCTCACCGCGGCTTTTCGGGTAAAGCACCGGAAAATACGATGTCTGCATTTACCCTGGCTCTTGAAGCGGGGGTTTCGATGATTGAACTGGACGTACAGATATCTAAAGATAATCACGTCGTTGTTATTCATGATTCGACCATCGACCGGACAACCTATGGCGAGGGAAAAGTCTCGGACCTATCGCTTGCGGAATTAAAAAAACTCGATGCGGGATCGTGGTTCGATGCAAATTATAAAGATGAGAGAATACCGACACTTGTTGAAGCGCTGGAACTCATTGCCCCCAAAGCGTTGGTTAATATTGAATTAAAATCAACGCGCATAATCAGAAAAGCGGATACTCAAATTGCCGATGCAACGGTAGCGGTTGTCCGGAAAATGAATTTGCTCGAGCGGGTGCTCTTCTCATCGTTTAATCATAAATTAATGAAGTACGTAAAAGAGCATGAACCGGCTGCACACACGGGGGTAATTTTTCATCCGGTACTGCATTTCGGCAGGATGCCGTCGGCTCTCGCGCTGCCGGCAGGAGCAGAAGTATTTGTTTGTTCAAAACGTGAAGTAACACGAAGAAGAATTGCCGATGCAGCAAAACACAATATTATCATCGGTGTATACGGTCTGGAAAATCAACAGGATATCGAACGAATGCTTTCATCAGGCATACAAGTTCTTGTTTCGGATTATCCCGATATCATTATACAGGGATTAGAACAATACCAGATTCACAAAGCATCGTAATGAGGAGCGAATGATCACGCGGGTAATACACGGTATAGTAGGACTGCTAATCGTTTTGAGTTCATTTCAAGATCTCAATGGCAGCGACGATTTACGTGTTATTGAATTAAATCTTCGTAATTTAACACCCGTAAATGCGCGCGGCTACCTCATGCCGTTGATGGAATCATTTTCATCAAATATAAATCGATCAACATTTCATACGGCGGAAATCAGAAAAGGATTTGATATCTATATAGGAATGAAAGCGATTGCAGCAATCATTCCCGACGAACACCGGACATTCTCCGCAGTATCGCCGGCATCAAATTCAACGGAACACACTGCAACGGTTGTCGGCGATCAGGGAAACGGTGACTTCCCCGACGGATTTAACTGGAAGATTGTGCCGATTATGATTCCGCAAGTGAACGTAGGAAATATATTCGGCACCCAGTTTTTTATCCGTTACCTTCCGTCTACAAAGTTCGACGATAAGATCGGTACACTCGATGTGTTCGGAGGCGGCATTACGCACAGTTTGAGCCAGTATTTACCCGAAATTCCGCTCTACTTCGCAGTACAAGGTCTTTATCAGTATGCAAAATTGGGTACTATCTTTGAACTGACCGGCACGGTTTATAATTTCCTCGCAAGCACACGGTTTGCCGGACTCACACTTTACGGCGGATTGGGTTACGAAAATACCGATCTTAACGTCCGTTATAATTACAGCCCCTCTACTGAACAATCTGCAACGCCTGATACTACAGCTACCCGAATTACATTTAACGAATCATTTGAAGAGCACTTTCGCGCCACCGTGGGAATGTCATTACAATTTATTATCTTTAATTTAAATGCCGATTATAGTTTTGGAAATATGCATGTTGCGACGGTCGGCTTGGGTATATCAATATGACGAATATGGATCGAATCCTATGGCTCATCGTTCCGTAAATGTAATTATATTGATTCTTTTCCTCGTATGCGGCTGCAGCGATCCCGGCGACGAGCGAATTGAAAGTGCAGACATTCTGTTCGAACGAGCCGTTCAGTATACGGAACGGGGACGATATGATGAAGCCGTTGCGGCATTCGAAAACCTTTTGGACGTCGATACGGACATCGGCAGAACACGGCGGGTAGCAAAACACGAACTTCATCTCGGAATAATCGCCGAACGTACAGGACGATTTGAAGACGCCCGCGAATGGTATCTGCGTTCGATAGAAAATTCCCGACGGGCGGCAAGCCACGAAGGAATAATCGACGGCATGGACCGTCTCGCTCAACTCGCAGCCAACGGCGGTGATTTTCAGGAAGAATTAATGCACTATCAAAGCGCACTTACCTATACGGAATTTTTTAATTACCCCACCGGTGAGGCGATAATATCCATGCGTCTTGGCAAATACGAAAGCAACAACGGACGCGTCGATATTGCCCATCACTACTTTACACGCGCTACACAGATAGCCGCCAATCAGAACGATCCTGCATTGCAATATACAACTCTCATTGCGCTTGCAGATAATTATATACAACGGGGAAATTATAATGAAGCGTACAACCGGTTGCAGGAAGCGGAACAGTTTGATGCATTGGTCGACGACCAGACAGAGCGCATAAAATTTGTATTAACATCCGGGAAATTATACGAGCAGGCAGGACGTTACGGTGAAGCGCTTTCCGTGTATGAAGAGGGTTGGAACGTACACCGGGAACATCCCCGCAATGACGAGTATTTTCTGAGACTGCTCGAGGCGCTCGCCGACGGTTATCTGATGCATGGCAGATACCGGGATGCGCTATCGTATTATAACCTGCTGACCGATCTGTCACGCAGTTATGACCGGCAATTGACGCTCGGATATGCGTTGCTTGGAAAATCGGACGGATATGTTAAACGCGGTATTGTTGTCGACAATAACGAGTATATAGAACATGCACTGCAACTTGCGCGTGAAACGGAAGCACATTTCGGACATTTGCATTATTTTACCGGTCAGGCGTATGCGGTTTTCCAGCAGGCGCGCTGCGTTAGTTTACTTGGCAGAACCGGGGAGGCAATCGGGCTGTATATAAATGCCCTGTCATTTCTTACGGAGACGATAACCCCCGAAGGTGTTTTTTACTCACAGAATCGTTTTGAGCAGCGGAATAATCTTACCGATCCGCACATTGCAATAACCAACTTCCTGGTAAACGAATTGGTACAGGCACAGCGACACAATGAAGCATTCCGGTACACCGAACGCGATCGTCAAAGCACGCTTAACGAAAAAGTTATGAGAATCGGCCTTGCTTCATCGAATGAACAGGTAGCTTCGCTCGGCGATTCACTCACACAACTCTACCGGAAAATGCGAAGTTTGGATTATGCACGATTGAAAACTTTCGAGCGCAGCAATCTTCTGGCCATTCAACGGGATACGCTTCGCTCGATGATATCGTACACAAGAAATAAAATAGAGGAATTACAGGATACATTGTCTGATTCACTTCCGAACAGCAGGCGATTATTCGACAAAGATGTACCATCGCTCACCTCCTTTCAACATGCTCTTCCTGCCGGACGAACGCTTGTCTCTTATTTTGCAACTCATACTCACCTGCATACATTTGTTTTAACGCGGGGATCGCTTCGTGTTCAATCACAGGAGTTGCCGGTTGAAGTATTAGAAGCACGTGCCAATGCATTCCGGCGGCTTATATCATCGCCACTATTATATGCATCGGAAGAGGATTCAATCGATCCTGCGGTTGAGCAGGAGTATACCGCACATGCCGGATGGATATACGACATCTTTATTCAACCAATGCTTTCATTGGCTGAGGGCTTGCAACATGCAATAGTAATTATGCCGACCGGGCTGCACGACCTTCCGCTGCACGCTTTGCATGAACCGCGCGGTAACCGGGAATACATCGTCAATAAATTCAGTTTGTCATATTTGCCTTCGGCTACTGTTCTGACATTTCGATTACAATCGCCGAGTAGTGTAAGAAATATTGCAGCATTCGGCAATCCAGACGGCAGCGATTGGAGTGTCGATTATGAGATTCGCGACATCCGCGGTATCTATCGCGATGCCCGCATTTATCTCGAAGCAAATGCGACCATCGAACGGTTAAAAGCGGAACGGGGCGACATCCTCCACCTCACCTCGGAGTTTTATTTTCAACCGCATTTTCCCGAGCACTCTCATTTTTTACTCACACAGGAAGGTTCGATTACGGTACGGCAATTCGGACTTGAACATCTTACCGGATTGTACCGGTTTCCGAATGTTATCCTTTATAACTCCGGCGAAGTTATCGAAGGACTTAACATCATTCATCCGTATTTATTATATCTCAACGGAAGCAGATCGGTAGTCGTCAACTACTGGACTCGCGAAGCACGATCGGCAAAATGGTTTAACGAGAATATTTATTCAAACCTCTCTATTGAGCACCCGTTCACCGGAGCATTTCACGAAGCGCAAAAAACCCTCATTTCTACCCCGGATTACGCACACCCGCATTTTTGGGCGCTGTTCTTCTTATATTCTTTGTAATTTTTTTGCACTCCCTATTGACATATTGATAATTTTATCGTATTATTAAACCGCTCATAACGCTCATTTTTATTTTATGTTAAAGATTGAAATGCAACACATTATTAATTTATTGCTATTATCGCTTTTACTCCATCAAGGTGGACTATTTGCACAGGATGCCCGGCGAACCGGCACAATCACCGGTGCTGCAGTGAACGCCGTCACCCGGGAACCGCTGGTTGGCACAAATGTTGTCATCCTTGATACAACACTCGGTGCAGCCACCAATTCAGAGGGTCGATTTACAATAGAAAATATTCCGGTCGGGACTTATGTTCTCCGGGCGTCGATGATTGGTTTCTCATCGGCGGTGCGAACAGATATTGTAGTCTCAACCGCACGTCCTGCAGAGGTACAGTTTTCTTTATCCGAAACCAACGTCAAGATTGAAGGCGTGACGATAACCGCCGGTTATTTTCAAAAAATTCCCGGTGCAGCACTCAGCACACAAACACAATCGAATGAAGAAATTCGCCGACTCCCCGGGGGATTCGAAGATGTTGTGCGCGCAATTTCTATCCTGCCTGGTGTTGCACAGGTTCAAGCCGGACGCAACGATTTAATCGTTCGGGGCGGAGCACCGAGTGAGAACCTTTTTATCGTCGAAGGTATCGAAGTACCGAACATCAATCATTTCGGAACACAGGGGGCGACCGGAGGACCGCAAAGTTTCATCAATCTTGATTTTATCAGCGGTACGAGTTTTTCTACCGGCGGTTTTGGCGTACAATACGGCGATCGACTCTCATCGGTATTGCAAATAGATCTGCGCGATGGAAGAAACGATCGCATTGGCGGAAAAGCAACGGTATCCGCTTCACAATTCGGATTGAATCTCGAGGGACCAATCAATAGTGACGGGAATTTCATCTTTTCGGCACGCCGCAGTTATCTCGATTTTATTTTTCGAGCGGCAGGTTTCGGCTTTGTCCCGGAGTATTGGGATTTTCTCGCCAAAGCAAACTATCGCATTTCAAACACCGACCGCATTTCCATCATGGGAATTGCCGCATTGAACAACGTCCGGCAGTTTAACGATACGGATGAACAACGATTCGATAACTCACGAATATTATACAGCAATCAGGATCAATTTATCGGCGGAATATCGTGGCAACGCTTAATTCCATCCGGTTTCATAACCGTTACACTCGGGCAAACATTCGTGGATTATGCCTATCGTCAAAATGATATAAACCTCAAACCCGTTTTTAGCAACGATTCTTATGAATATGAATATTCGCTGCGCGCCGACCTTGTTTTGCAGCTCGATAGAAATACCGAAATAAATATCGGAACCCAGGGGAGGGTTGCACAGATAAAAAGTGATATATTTCTACGATCTTTCGAAACAAACTTCGGAAAGGAATTGTCGCTTGATCGGGTATTTAGTACTACAGGATACAAAAGCGCGGTCTATGCTCAAATATCCCGCCGGATCAGCGATCTGAACATTACCGGCGGATTACGAATGGATTATTTTAATTTAATTGAAAACTCCATAGCATTCTCCCCCCGTTTGTCGGCGAGTTACTCAATATCCGAACAAACAGATTTGAACGCCGCTGTCGGGAGATATTATCAGGCGCCCTCATATATCTGGTTGGCGGCGAATCCGATAAATCGGAACTTACAATATATCGGTGTTGATCAATACATCCTCGGTATAGAGCGTTTGCTCCGCGAAGATACGAAAATCAGTTTAGAAGGGTACTACAAAAATTATTTCGATTATCCTGCAAGTACAGTTCGTCAATATTTGGTTATGGCAAATACCGGCGCCGGTTTTGGAGGAGCTGACGAGGGATTTGCGTCGTTCGGTATCGATCCGCTTGTCAGTCAGGGTGCCGGGCACGCTTACGGTGTTGAATTATTCATACAGAAAAAATTATCGGAGATTCCTTATTACGGAACATTCAGCATTAGTTACAATAATGCTAATTATATTGCCCTTGACGATGAATCGCGTCCCGGTACATTTGACCAACGATGGATATTGAACCTCGGCGGCGGTTATATATTGAATGAGAAATGGGAGTTAAGCACCCGTTTCCGCTTTTCAACCGGTCGGCCCTATACACCGTTCGATTCCGATGGTACACAGGATCCGTCACAATATAACAGCGTACGTATTCCCGCAAATCATAGTCTTGACTTACGGATAGATCGAAGATGGTCATTTGATACGTGGTTCCTTATCACCTACATCGACATTCAGAATATTTACAACCGTCCGTTTGTCGATGCACCGCGGTTCAATAAAAGAACGGGTGATATCGAACAAACGGGTTCGATAGGAATATTACCATCGATAGGAATCAGCGCAGAATTTTAACAACCGGCGCCCATTACCGGATGCTGACGGAAGATGAAGGATGCATAGCGGAATCCAAAACGGTAGGTAGTGGGCGCCATTTATAATATACATTCAATATATAGTGTAAAATGGCAACTATTCTCGTTATCGGAGCAACGGGGTATATCGGAGGCAGACTGGTGCCCCGCCTTATCACACAAGGGCACATAGTCCGGGTACTCGTGCGTGATCCCCAAAAAGTTCGTGACCGAAATTGGGATTCGGTTGAAATATACAAAGGAGATCTCCACAAACCGGGATCACTTCCGGATGCATTCAAAAGCATCGACATAGTATATTATCTTGCACACGCGATGTCGTCGGGAAAAACATCATTTGAAAAATACGATCGATCTGCGGCATGGCATGTAATGACCTTATGTCAACTCAACAATGTAAAACGGATTATTTATCTCGGGGGACTGGGCAAGCGTTCGAAAAACCAATCACCGCATCTACGCAGCAGACATGAGGTTGGAGATATATTACGGGCAGGATCCGTACCGGTAACGGAATTTCGTGCAGCCGTCATTATCGGCTCGGGTAGTTCATCGTTTGAAATCATACACCATCTTGTAAACCGGTTGCCTGTGATGATCTGCCCGAAATGGATCTATGTAAAAACCCAGCCGATAGCCATACGCGATGTTCTCCAATATTTAATCGAGTGTATCGATAAGCCGACCACTGCCGGAAGAATTTTCGATATAGGCGGACCGGATGTGCTTACATATAAAGATATGATGTTAACCATCGCACGTGAACTCGGATTAAAGCGGTATCTTATTCCCGTACCGGTATTAACCCCGACACTTTCTTCCTATTGGGTAAATCTGGTTACCCCGGCGCCTGCTCAAATTGCGCGGGTATTAATCGAAAGTCTACGGCATGAAACGATTTGTGAAAACAATTATGCGCTTGATGAATTCTCGGTCAAACCGATGAGATTCGATCAAGCAGTAAAGCATGCATTAAACAAAATAAACTTACAGGAAATTGAAACCGCGTGGACAGATGCCAGTCCGGTTATTCTTCACTCATCGGTTGATCCCTCACATATCTTATCTAACAAACAGGTTGTCAAGGTCAATGCACCCGCTGAAAAAGTATTTTCTGTTGTAACATCACTCGGCGGCGATCGTGGTTGGCTTTATGCAAACCTTTTATGGAAAATTCGGGGTTTCATCGATAAGCAAATCGGAGGAGTAGGATTGCGGCGGGGGCGCAGGCATCCGACGAATCTGAGTACAGGCGATGCTCTTGATTTTTGGCGTGTCGAGGAGTATATTCCGGATAAAAGGATCGTACTACGAGCAGAGATGAAAGTATGGGGAGCCGCCTGGTTGGAATTTGAAACAACTCCTCTGAACGATTCACACTCGCTATTAACTCAAACAGCACGATACTATCCGAAAGGACTTGCCGGTTTATTTTATTGGTATTCCGTCTATCCTATTCATGTTTTCGTCTTTCGGGGCATGGCACGAGCGATCGGAAAATTTGCACTATGAACAATACAAACAATACCACTTCTTTTCCAATCAATACAGGTATCAGCACCTGTTTACTGGGAGAACGCGTGCGGTTCGACGCCGGCATCCGGGAAAATTTTATCGTCAGGGTTTTCAGCTATCATCGCTGGAAACAATTGCGCTCGAACGATTTTTCACGAGGGACAGGATATTTTAAATACTATATCGGATTACCATAAACGTCTGCTTCCCCTCATCGTTCCAATCACCCTGCTTTCACACTATATCCGAAACCATAATGTTGAATATATTAAAAACCAGGTTTACCTCTCCCCCATCCGGAAGAGCTAATGCTCCGAAATCACGTCTGAGTGTGCGCCAAGACATAGTTTTTTCCAAATAATTGTGTAAATTTTACATGTGACATTTATGAGCATGTCATTTTTACCGCTCCGTAACTTTGTCATTTAAACAATTTACTGATTTAATCAATATGCGTTGTTTTTTTTACTCAAAGTCTATTGATCAAATGGCATAGTTTTTGTACTATTTTATATACCAACTGCATATTTGATTAAATCATAAGATAAAACGTTTAGTTTTTAACAAACAGGCATATGCATGGATCCAAAGAACGAAGCACGTGAACATCTATTAGCTGCAGAGCGATATTTAAAAAATTCGCTTTTTGATGAAGCACGTAATGAGGTGAAAAAAGCCCAGGAGATTGACCCATCGAATATTTATACATTCGCCTTCCTTGAACGAATTGAGTTTTTCCGTAAGCAAAGAGACAAGGAAATGGAGACAGTATCTCCCGATCCTCCGGTAAAAGATCAGAGCAAAGATGTTACAGCAGAAAATGATGCCATACCTTCCGAAAAAAGTGAAGTTGAAGATATAACCCCGCATAACGCTGAATTGAATGAAAAACAACCCGGGACAGAACAAGATTTTCCTTCGGAAGCTGCCGCTCAAGAAAGCGCCGGAGAAGATATTTTGAATTCTATTAAAGAACTCAAGGATCGTTTGCAACATGCATCTAAACTTGCCGGAGAATTAGAGTCATCCGGGAGTCTTTCAGATATCGTTACAAAGGTTAGCAACATCGAAAAGAAGGTGCGAAGAGTTCATAATGAATTACAAAGTCAGCAGGAAGCGTCCGAAACGAAAAATACTAATTTAGAGAATATTCGCGATATTGAAGAACAGCTAAAATCATTAAGCGAATATATTCACTCATTCAATGAACTCTCTCCTTTTGATGAAAGCAAATCCGCGGCTCCTTCGACACAACTTGCCGATTTAGAACAAGAAATCAATGATATTCAGAGAGCAGCCGAAGCGCCGGATGATACATTTCCCGTTGAAAAATTACGTGAAAAAATATCCGGGATTGACCAGCGGTTAAATGAACTTACCGAATCTATCGAAGCCGAACGAGAAATTGGAAAAGATTTTGAACGAATAGAATACTTATTGAACAACCTGGAATCGAAGGTTGACACTATCGCCTCGTCATATACCCGCGAAACCGAGGATCGCGATACCATAAGCAAAATCGATGAATTGTCAAAGCGTCTCGACTCATTACAGGATTCAGTTCGGACATCAGGAGAGATTGAGTCAAGCTCCGATGATTTACGGTCATATCTCCTCGAACTTGAAAGCAAATTACAGGATTTATTCGATCAGGTACAAAATTCATCAAACTATGACGATGCAATCGAGGAATTGCGTAAACAGATCGATGAGATCAAGACACAAATCGATCCGTCAAAGACGCCGATATCTGATATCGAGCAACAGCTACATCAATTACGCCAGGATATAAGCAAGACATCAGATGTTGCACAACCCGGTAATAAACTTAAAGACCGCATCGATGATCTTGATGAAACAAGCCGACACCTTCTGACAAATTACGCCGATCTTGAACAACGGTTACAGGAATACATTGCCGGTGCGGAATCGAAGTTTATATCCCGCGAAGAATTTGAGAAAGTACAGAGTGATATCCGGGGGCTTCGCGAGCAATTAGAAGATGTATCCGATTCAACTATACGCGATGATGAACTTCATCAAACCCATGCTGAAATACTTTCGCTGTATACCGATCTTGAACATCGTTTTAATGAGTTGATCAAAAAGCAGGATGAAAAACGCCAGAATCTGATGAAGTCGATTGAGGAACGCCAGGAAAACATTGAAAAGAAGATATCGGCATTACAAAATGAGATCCAAGAACCACACGCCGACGTTGATTCCAGAATTAACCGGTTAGCCGAAAACCTTTCATCATTAACACAGGAAATTGAAAGTGACAGGGAGTCGCGAATCGATAGAGGGGAAATCGATTCGCGATTCGCCGGTCTCGAATCGGTTATTGAAAGACTGCAGAAAAAGTATGAAGAAGAAGAAGCAGTACCGAAAAAAATAAGCAGCTCCATCGATACTCTCTATCAACAATTGGAAGAAATTACCGAGACACTTCATTTTGAGAAGGAATTACGATCGAAACAAACCGAGCTCGAAAATAAATTATCGGATATCTCACGGAAATTCGATTCACTGACGGATTCGATCGAGTCGCAGCGCAACGATAGCAGTTCATTTGATACAATGGAACAAAAGCTGCTCGCGTTGCAAAATAAATTTGAAAATCAACAGCAATTATATCAATCAAAACTCAATGAGTTGACCGGTCTCATCGATAATCTCAAGAATAAAATCGAATCCGATCTATCTGGGAAAGATGAAACAAAAAAAGATCGGGTTGAAATGGGAATGAAATATTTCAGGACAGAAGTGGAACATGCCTGGGAATTTGGAGCGCCGACCGGTGAGAAAGCTGCCGAATTACAAAATCTTGCAGAGCTGTTTGCTATTCCCGAACCGGTTATGAAACAAATTATACAGGAAGTTAAGCTCCATAGATACAGTCTGGCAGTCAAGAAAGCGATATCGGAGAAAAAAATATCACATAAAGAAGTGCGATCACTCGAACATCTCCGCAAACAATATGATGTCTCAATCGAAGAGTACATGAAATATGAATCAAAATTCCTTGACGCACTTATTTCGACCCAATTCTTCGGTACAATATTATTGATATCCGGGGATGATGCAATGCGAAAGGATCTATCCGAACGCTTGAAATCGGTCGGTTTTGCCGTTGTCAATGTCTCCTCCCCTGAAACAGCGCTCGAAAAAATCGATATCATTAATCCGCAAGTTATAATCAGCGACATGGAATTTCCGGATACGAAGCATAACGCACTAACGTTGCTTAATGTCATACAGAGAAATAAAAAATTCAATTTCATCCCGTTTATCATCGCAACCGGGGAGGGTGATATAGATCGGGTCAAGAACGCCATTTCAAAGCCAAATGAGACATTCGTAAATAAACCCGTTGAATTTAATAAATTGGTGAATACTATAAACGATCAATTACAAAAACTTCGCGATCATCTAAGTTCGCGGATTTTAGAATAACACTATAACTACTATTTTTATCATGTTAGAATCAACTCTGCACAGGAAACTTTTCGGGTATATCGGCGCACTAATAGCCATAGTTGTGCTGACAACCGTATTGACTACGATCGTGCTGAGAAATCATGAGATTGCTCCTTACATAACCGATACTATTATTACGTATATATATATCGCTAACATTCTTATCGGCATCGCAGCCGGTATTTTAGGACTTGTGCTTTATCGCTCTATTGTTGAACCGACACATAAACTAATAGACTATACCGCACTGCTATCAAGCGGGAAAGGGCAATCGATTGAAATAGACGGACCGGGTGAAATCGGAGAAGCAGCAAAGAATTTGACAACGATAGCGGGTTCATTAATTTCTCAAAAGCATACATTGGAAATGCTCAATAATCTGGCGTTACAGCTTATCGCAACTTCAGATATAAAAAGTGTCGCCGCGACAAGTATTTCGCATTTCTGCTCATCCACCGCCTGTTATGCAGGTGCATTGTACGTAACAGACCCTCAAAAGAAGAACTTACAATGCGTTTATAGTTACCGATTTAATGCGGATGATACCGCATCACATACTGTAGATTTCGGGGAAGGTATTATCGGACGGTGCGCGGAAAGCGGACAATCCATAGAACAACACATTCAAGATAATAATGAATTATCATTGCCGGGAGTTCCTGAGCATCAAAACGGTCATTTAATCGCATTACCTGTAGAAATTCGAAATAACGTAATTGCCGTATTGTTACTAACATCGCCTGAGCCATTCGGCAAAGAGCAACTCGAAATTATTGACCGTTCGATTCCACTCATTGCCATATCGATTTCCAATAGCAGATCCTATGAGGAGAACCAAAATTTATCACTTAAACTCTCTCACAAAGAAGAGGAATTACACCGGAAAGAAAAAGAACTCGATAAATCAAACCGTATAAAATCCGAATTTCTGAAAAGTATTCCACACGAACTGCGCACACCTTTGAATTCGGTAATCGGATACAGCGCGGTATTGCTTAACCCGGACGCGGAACCGGTAACCGTTGAACAACGAAAAGTACTTAATAAAATACTAAAAAACGGAAGATATCTGCTGCAACTAATCAACGATATACTCGACATATCAAAAATAGATGCGGGAAGAATGCCCTTATCAGTCAATACTGAAAGTGTACATAATCTCGCAGCACAAGCAGTATCAGTCGTAGAACCGCTGATTGCAGATGATGATCTACAGATTGAGATAGATATCGATCCGAACCTGAAAATGGTAACAACCGATTCGCTCAAAGTACGCCAAATTTTAATTAATCTACTTAACAATGCGTTGAAATATTCAGATCGGGGTACTATCCGTTTACGGGCTTGTGAACAACGCGGATTGATACATTTCGAAGTAATCGATCAGGGAGTTGGAATTGCCGAAGAGAATTTGGAGATAATATTCGAAGAATTTCGACAGGTCGATCCATCGAAAACCTGGAAATATAAAAGCACCGGTCTCGGATTACCGATATCACGCCGGCTTGCCCGATTACTCGGCGGTGATCTGAAGGTGACGAGCCGTTTGCATGAAGGATCGACCTTTACACTGTCGTTCCCTCCCGTTCTCGACGCAAAGCAATATAGCGGGAATACATCACACCGGATAGCCGAAGACTATACTCATCCGGATATCATTGAAAAAGTGCAAACATACGCGAATAACAAAAAAAAACCGTTGCACATTCTCTGTATCGACGACGATCCCGATGCCATAGATATTTTGAAAAAATTTCTTGTGCCTGTCGGCTATACGATTACAAGTGCTTTTTCGGGCGAGGAAGGGATACAACTTGCGTGTACAATGAAACCGGCGCTTATTACACTTGATATCGTTCTACCCGGGAAAGACGGCTGGGAAGTACTTGAGGAATTAAAACAAATACCCGAAACACGCGACATTCCGGTGATCATTCATTCAATCATCGACAATCAGCCGCTCGCATTATCACTCGGGGCAATTAATGTTATGTCGAAACCGGTCGATCCAAAAAGAATGATGTCGCTCATTCATTTATGTTGTATTCAAAAGGATCAATACGTGTTGTTGGTCGATGACAACCGGGAATTTATCGCGGTAATGAAAAAAATCATTGAAGGCGAAGGATACCTTGTGAAAATAGCGGAAAACGGTAAACGTGCATTGGAGTTGATCAATCAAACCCGTCCCGGAATTATTTTCCTCGACCTCGTTATGCCTGAGATGGATGGATTCGCTTTTATCCGAAAGTTGAAAGCAAACGAATCGTTCAGGAATATCCCGGTGGTCATTTTGTCGGGCAAAGAATTAACCGATCAGGAAAAAAAATATCTTAAATCGAATATTCAACATTTAATTAAAAAACAAGATTTTTCCTATGAGTCAATTTTAGATTCGATAAAACGAACTCTGATTCCAAATCAATAAGGTGGAGATCATTACACCCGATCCGGGAATCGGGAAGTTGTTCGGACTTTGGCGCCGGTACTACAACGAAACTAACTAAAGGTACGGTTTTAATGAAAAAACAAATTCTAATAGTGGATGACGAAAAAATTCAGTGTCTGACCCTGCAATCCCGCCTTCAGGCAGAGGGATATGAGGTTCATATCGCCGAACGCGGTGAGGAAGCTCTCAAAACATTAGAACAAAATGTAGTCGATGTGATGCTTCTTAATCTCCGTATGCCGGGTATGGAAGGTACTGAAATTTTAAAACGCGTGACGCAAGGTTATCCAAAAACCGATGTTATCATAATGACAGGATTTGCCGATTTTATGGAAGCCGTCGACTGCCTGGAAAACGGTGCACGGGACTATCTTGTAAAACCGATACATCCGACCGAATTGATCACCCGGTTAAATGCTCTTTACCGCGAGCGGGAATTGCGGCAGACGGTTCAACAAGTGAAAAACAATTTTTCTCCGCTTGCCTTATTTAGTTTGCTCAGTACTATGAATTCCATCATTTCGATCATTGATCATATTATCAAAGGACGATCGGGTCAAACATCAAAAGAACAAGCATATCTTCTTTCCTATGTAAGAAATTTAGGAGACAAAACAGTCGGTATGATGCGCCGCCTCTCGGGTTTGTCGCGATCGGACGATGGGAAATCCGACCAACAATATCATAAATTAACCGATATCGCCGCCCTCACCGAAAGTGTTTTTATCCGGTACGATATACTTGCACGGCCAAAAGGACTTAAAATGAAAAGAAGTATCTCGCGTCCACTGCCGAAAGTGATGTGCGATCCGGATAGTATCATACAAGCGTTCAATAACATACTGGATTATTCGTTTGAACACTCGCTCAGCGAAGGCACTATTTCTATTTCCGCAATTGAACAAAAGGATGCAACGGATGAAAAGGGAAATAGCAGAATTATAATTTCAATCAGAGACAGTGGAATCGGGGTACCCGGAGAAGGTCTTTCACATGTACTGGATGATAAAAACATTCAAGACGGTCTCATAAATATTTCCCCGGATTTAAAGATAACCGAAATCGGACTCGCCGTATCGAAACACATCGTGAAGGAAAATGGCGGTAAATTCGACGTGAAATTCGATGCCGGAAGCGGTAATACGTTCGTGGTCACTCTACCTGCAGCTAAATAACAATCAGAGGGACCATGCATGCCGACGCCCTGAATGCTTTAATAGTGTTCGGGGCGTTTATTTTTCAACCTCCTCCTTCACTGCCAATTGCCCGCACGCCCCGTCGATATCGATGCCGCTGCTGCTGCGCAACATAACCGGAAAGTCGCATGCACGCCGCAAACGATCCATAAAATTTTTTAACGACTTCGCTGTCGGCGACCGGAATGTATCTTTCAGTTCCGAATTCTCCGGCAGGTAGATCGGATGAAACGGAATGATGTTCAATTTACAGGCAACTTTACCTGATAATTTTCTGAGCATTTTAATATCTTTTTCAGTATCGTTTAATCCTTCGAAAAAAATGTATTCAAACGTTATGCGTTGGCGCGTTTTCTTCCAATAGTATTGCGCCGCTTCGAGTATCGTATCGACATTATGTCTCCGGTTGATCGGCATAATGCGGGTTCTCACCGCATCATCGAGAGAATGTAACGATACAGCCAACTTAGCTTTCCTCCCCTCGTCCGCCATTTGTTTGATTTTCTTTACATACCCGACAGTTGAAACCGTAATTCTTCGTGGACTGATACCGATTCCTTCATCATCGCCGATTATATCTATCGATTTCATTACATTATCATAATTAAGCAATGGTTCACCCATGCCCATAAACACAATGTTGCTAATCCGCCGAGGGGTGTGACGCCGGGCTTCGATAATCTGACCGAGTATCTCACCGACCGTAAGATTTCTGTAAAAACCCATTGTTCCGGTTGCGCAAAATTTGCAATCTGCCGGGCAGCCCACCTGCGTCGATATACAAATGGTCAGACGTCGCATATCCTCCGTGATCTCTTGCACGTCGTTCGGGGGAATGAGCACGCTTTCGATCTTTAATCCATCGGAGAGACGGAACAGGAATTTGATAGTGCCATCGATCGATGAGACTTGTTTCTCTTCAACGGCAAGCGGTTTAATAGATACGCATTGCTTGAGCACTTCCCGAAATGCAGCGGAGATATTTGTCATCCCGTCAATGGATTGCACCTGATCTTGGTATATCCATCGGAAAATCTGGCCGCCGCGAAACGGTTTCTCACCGAGCGAAACTGCGAGATCGCGAAGTTCCTTTTTACTCAAGCCGATGAGATTTTGCCCCTGTTGTGCCATAGTGAAAAGATAAGAAGCAAAATGATTGATGGCAAAATTATTTTGAAGTGCTTTGGACTGCGGGAGTCACGTCCAATTTTCATCTGATAAAACCAAAATTTGTGCAAAATGATACTGAAAGACATAAATTGCAATTTTAGTAAGTTTACAACTTCACGGTTTCTTTCCCATCCTGTTCGTTCATGCAGGATATCGAGTTTTTCAAAATCTGATATTAATGGGTTAGCGGTAGGCAAAGATATTCTCTGTTTTTTAAGGTCCTCCAGTTCCGCTTTTAATTTTGCATTCCCTTCTGCATCGATCTCCATTTTCATATGAAGGTGTTCCCTCAGGTGCTTAATTTCCTTTTTCAATTTTACCTGTTGGATGGTTTTGTATAACCACACGATAAATACCGGCAGAACGATCAATAGTAAAATAATTTCTAATTCCATGGAAACCTCTCGTCTCTACCTCCTTCCCCGACGCACAATCACAATCCCATATAACACCACATTAATCACCACAACCGCAATGCCAAAATATATCTGCAAATCCCGTGTAAGCGCTTCAGGATAGACGATGGGTAAAATATAATGTTCAATAAAACTATCCGAATACCCCTCTCCGCCGGCAAGACGTCGAAAACGATTTTCAAGCGGCGTGAGCGGGCATATCCATCCCATAAACATAATGAGCGCCCCCCAGAACGCCGCGGGTATATGAATGAAAACTGTCCAATGCCATTTCAATACGAGCAACGCACCAAGCACTACATAGAGTATAAATAAGAAATGTATTGCCAGAACTATATCTGCCAGAATATGATAAAGCATATAGTAGAAATTAACAAAAATTTTTGTAAAATAGATAGTGTTAAAATCCTAAGCACTAAATACGAAATCCTAAACAAGATAAAAAAATAGTTGTATGTCTTTCGGGCAATACGGATTGTTATCAACCGGTGGAGCGTAAATTAAAGCTTACAAGAAGCTGTCTTGAAGTGTTTCGTGATTTCGGGAACCCCGTTTCGCTCATAAGGATGCCGGCGCAATGTTTGCCGGTTACATCATGCTGCGGCTTCCCTATCAGGTGAAATATCTTTTTATCGAATGGATTCAACGTGAATACCCGTTGAAAGCAAGCAAGGTGATCAATAGAATAAAGCAAGTCCGCGACGGTGAGTTGAGCTGCTCGGTATTCGGTGAGCGATTGAAAGGAACGGGTACGATCGCACGGAATATTGAGCAATTGTTCGCGGTTTCATGCCGCAAACATTCACTTGACACCGTTAAGGTTGAACTTAACGTCACACGATTCAGGCGATACGACAATTTGCAAACGGATTTATCCGGATAATTAATACATTTGTATGATGATAACAATATATTTATATTAAAGTACTATGACTAAACACAATACTATAGCTATTATCGGCGGCGGGGTGATCGGTCTCTCAATCGGGTGGCAGTTGCTTCGCCGGGGGAAAAAAGTAGATATATTCGAACGCGGTGAAGCGGGAAAATCCGCAAGCTGGGTATCCGCGGGGATGCTTGCGCCTGTCTCCGAAGCAGGGTTCGAAGAAATGGATTTACTCCAATTGAACCTCGCAAGCATCGAGCAATTTCCGAGGTTTGCGGATGAACTGAAAGAAGACACAGGCATCGATATAGACTTTCGCACTGAAGGAACAATGATGATCGCGGTCGACCGCGATCAATCGGAACACCTGCGGCGATTATATGAGTTTCGGGAAAAAATAGAGCTACCTGTCGAATGGCTCACGGGATCCGAAGCCCGCGAGCGGGAGCCGGAACTCTCCCCCGCAATTAAATCGGCTGTTTGGATACCGAACGATTATCAGGTCGATAACCGGAAATTGATTCATGCATTGATTGAAGCGGTGAAAAAACTCAACGGTTCATTATATGAACAAACGCCGGTCGAATCGATAGAAACGTCCGGAAAAAAACTAACCGGCATTTCAGCCAACGGTGAGCATCGTCATTACAGCGAGGTAGTTATCGCTAACGGCGCCTGGGCGCGGTCCATCAAAGGTTTACCCGAAGATATCCGTCCACCTGTCAGACCGGTAAAGGGACAAATTCTAACGCTTCGTATGACGGATGATTTTACGCTGCGCAAAGTTATACGATCTCCCGAAGCATATTTTGCACCGAAAAAAGACGGCAGATTAATCATCGGTGCAACCGTGGAAGAAAAAGGATTCGAAACGTATCCAACCGCCGGGGGAATAAAAGACATTCTCGAATCCGCATGGGAAGCGGTCCCGGGTATATACGATCTGCCTTTGGAAGAGATCAACGTAGGACTTCGCCCCGCCAGCCGCGATAATGCACCGATTATCAGCGATACACCGCTTGCCGGGTTATATATTGCAACGGGACATTACCGCCACGGCATATTGTTAACTCCCGTAACTGCGTACGAGATAGCTGATTTAATAATCAACGGTAAACCATCTGAACTGATACAACCTTTTTCATTGTTAAGATTTAAGTGATGAAAATATTTGTAAACGGCGAACCGGAAACACTTCGCGACAATATAACGCTTGAGGAGTTTCTGAAAACAAAACGTATATCAAAAGAAGACAAAGGCGTTGCAGTCGCCCTGAACGATGACGTAGTTCCTAAATCGGATTGGAGCTCGCACAAGCTTGAAAACGGCGCACGGATAGAGATTGTGCGCGCCGTACAGGGTGGATGAGCAATGTCGTGATTTATTAATACGATAAGGATAATGAAGTACATGAGCGAACTCAAGATAGGCAATAAAATTTTGAAATCACGTTTAATAGTCGGGACGGCGCAATATCCGAATCCCGATATTATGTTAAAGGCGCTTGAGGCAAGCGGAACGGAGCTTGTTACGGTTGCAATCCGAAGGGTAAATATAAACGATGAATCCGATGAATCATTACTGAAACTGGTCGGTGATAAATTCGATGTGCTGCCGAATACAGCGGGATGTTATACCGCAAAAGAAGCGGTTATGACGGCGAAACTTGCTCGCGAAGCGCTCGGGACGTCGATGATCAAACTCGAAGTCATCGGCGACGACGAGACGCTTTTCCCCGACATACCCGAACTTCTCAAAGCCGCCGAGCAACTGCTCGACGACGGATTCACCGTGCTTCCCTATTGCAACGATGATCCGGTAACATGTAAGCGCTTAGCCGATATGGGATGCGCCGCGGTTATGCCGCTTGGCGCACCGATCGGTTCGGGAATGGGTATACGCAATCCGTATAACATCATGATCATTCGCGATATGATCGACGTACCGTTAATTATCGACGCGGGCGTCGGCACCGCATCCGATGCGGCTGTCGCTATGGAACTGGGCTGCGATGGTATTCTTTTGAACTCCGCAATAGCGGGCGCACAGCACCCGGTTATGATGGCAACCGCTATAAAGCTCGCCGTTGAATCGGGACGGCTTGCGTATGAAGCCGGGCGGATACCCCGCAAACTCTACGCAAAAGCAACAAGCCCGCTCGAGGGAACCATCTCTATGAGTGCTTCCGAATGATAGATTTTTCACTCTATCTGATCACCGACCGGAAACTGACAGGCAACCGCTCCGTTGTTGAGGTTGTTAAAGAAGCTTGTGAGACGGGTGTACGGGCGGTGCAACTCCGTGAGCGCGATCTTGACACACATGCTTTATATGATATCGCCGTAGAATTACGCGCTGTTACACGCGCTTATAATGCACGCTTATTTATCAACGACCGGATAGACATTGCGCTTGCAACAGATGCGGACGGCGTGCATCTACGTGAGCGATCGCTGCCGGTGAAAACGGTTCGAGCGCTGCTTCCGGAAGATAAATTAATCGGGGTAAGTGTGCATTCAATTGAAAAAGCAATACAGACGCAAAATGAGGGAGCGGATTTTCTGGTTTTCGGCACTATATTTCAAACACAAAGTAAACCGGATTGCAATGAACCGGCTGGAATAAAACCTTTGAGAGATTTAAAACAAAAAGCATCGATACCGGTATTCGCTATCGGCGGTATCACACCGGATAACACGCATATGTGCATCAAAGCGGGAGCAAGCGGCGTTGCAGTGATATCGGCAATAATGCAATCGAGTAATATCCCGAAAACTATTCAACAATTTAAAGAAGAACTTAAAACATTGTAAATTATGAAACCGGCATTAGGGCGACTGCACGTATTAACCGACACGATCTTACAATCAAAATATACACACGTCGATCTTGCGCGCATGGCAATCGAAGGCGGTGCGGACACAATTCAATTCAGGCAGAAAAATGGAACATCGCTTGAAATGTTCCACAATGCGGAAGCGATTATTAAGGTCTGCCGTGATGCGGGGGTAACCATGATCGTTGATGACCGGCTCGACATAGCTCTTGCAGTCGACGCCGACGGTGTACATTTCGGTCAGTCGGATTTGCCATTACCGGTTGCAAGAAAATTGATCGGAGATACGAAGCTGATCGGCGGCAGCGCAACGGATTTTGATGAGCTCCAAAAAGTGATTGATGGCGGTGCGGATTACGTCGGCTTCGGACCGGTTTTCGGCACTATGTCCAAAGAGAATCCCGGCACGCCGAAGGGAATCGATTTTATGAAACAGGTTGTTGCACAATCTCCCATTCCCGTGGTAGCGATCGGCGGCGTCAAATTGAATCACATCCACGAGCTGTTTTCAACGGGCATTCACGGTATAGCAGTCATCAGCGCTATCTGTTGTACGGAAAATCCAACAGTCGCTACGCAGGCATTTATTAAAAAAATCGATAAATTTTGAGGTGGAATCCCTCGCTTCTGTCGATTATATTCTTTTTTTTCCTTACATTATACCTTCGTAATAAGCAGAATATTACAAAAATCATACTTCACATCATTTCTATTCGATATACATATACGGACTTAATCGTTTAACATTGATAGGGAGGATACCAATGCAGATCACTTTTCCGGACTATATAAAAAATGAGAAATTAAAGAAATGGATTACGGAAATTGCTCATTTAACCAGACCTGAAAACATTCATTTTTGCGACGGATCACAAAAGGAATACGATACACTTTGCGACCATCTTGTGAAAAGCGGCACCTTTACAAGACTGAATCCAGACAAACGTCCAAACAGCTTTCTTGCACTTTCGGATCCGGGCGACGTTGCGCGGGTTGAAGACCGTACATTTATATGCAGCCGAAGGAAATCGAATGCAGGTCCGACAAACAACTGGGTCGATCCCGACGAGATGAAACAAACTTTAAATAAATTATTCGACGGCTGTATGCAGGGTCGTACTATGTATGTCATACCATTCAGTATGGGGCCGCTCGGCTCGCCAATCTCTCAGATCGGAATCGAGATCAGCGATTCGGCGTATGTCGTTGTAAACATGCGAATTATGACCCGCATGGGAAAAGAGGTGTATAAATATCTTGATGAAGACGGCGACTTCGTACCATGCGTTCACTCGGTAGGAGCTCCTCTCAAACCGGGCCAGAAAGATGTTCCCTGGCCCTGTAATCCCGACAACAAATATATTGTTCATTTCCCGATGGAACGATCTATCTGGTCGTTCGGCAGCGGTTACGGCGGCAACGCATTGCTCGGAAAAAAGTGTTTTGCACTACGCATTGCATCGGTTATGGCGCGTGATGAGGGTTGGCTGGCTGAACATATGCTGATTCTCGGCGTCGAATCCCCGAACTGCGAAAAGACCTACATTGCCGCGGCTTTCCCGAGCGCCTGCGGTAAAACCAATTTTGCAATGCTCATACCACCAAAAGGATTTGACGGATGGAAAGTAACAACCGTCGGCGATGATATTGCGTGGATTAAATTAGGACCGGACGGTAATTTGTATGCAATTAATCCCGAAGCCGGGTTCTTTGGAGTAGCTCCGGGAACATCTTATGATTCCAATCCAAATGCGATGGAAACTATAAAAGAAAATACTATATTTACAAATGTTGCCATGACGCCCGACGGCGACGTTTGGTGGGAAGGTATGACAAAAGAACCTCCGAAAGAATTAATCGACTGGCATGGAAATAAATGGACCCCGGACAGCGACAAACCGGCATCGCACCCAAATGCGAGATTCACGGCGCCCGCGCGACAATGTCCGTCCATTGACGAGAAATGGGAAGATCCATCCGGCGTTCCGATCAGTGCATTTATATTCGGCGGTCGGAGAAGTGAAACGGTGCCGCTCGTCTTTCAATCAATTAACTGGAACTTTGGCGTTTACATGGCATCGACGATGGGATCCGAAACAACGGCAGCCGCAGCCGGCGCGATCGGTAAAGTGCGCCGCGATCCGATGGCAATGCTTCCGTTCCTCGGTTATCATATGGCAGATTATTTCAATCACTGGTTACAATTCGGTCGTATGATCCCGAATCCGTCGCGGATATTTTTCGTTAACTGGTTCCGCAAAGATGATGACGGAAAATTTTTATGGCCCGGTTTCGGAGAAAATATGCGTGTATTAAAATGGATTGTCGAGAGAGTCAGAGGGAAAGCATATGCAATCGAAAGCCCGCTTGGCTGGATGCC
>PWYR01000124.1 GCA_003567775.1 Ignavibacteriales bacterium
ATATCAATCGCTTCACCTGTTGGCGTCGGCATTGAGGTTATCCACTGCTGATAGGATTCAATTTTTAGGAGATCCGGATTTCCATCCTGTCCCTGTTGACCAAATCATTTCCAATGAGTATGCACTAAAACGCAGACAAGAATTCGATCCTGACACTGTAATTCAAGGTCAGAGGGCAGGAGTTCCGGAATCGATCGAACATCCGACCATCCATGATAAATGTAATCAACTCGACCCGTATCAAACAGGTCTAAGCGACATCGATTTTGACATCCATGCTGAAAATCGAGGACATTGGAACGATCTATTCGCAGAGGAAAGCGAATCCCAAACCACACATATTTCTGTCATAGATTCCGATGGAAACGCCGTTTCTCTCACGTTTACTGTCGGTGTATACTTTGGAAGCGGCGTATGGGCTGCCGGGACATTTTTCAACAGTTCCCAGCATATCTTTAGCGGCGACCCTGAAAGTCCGAATGCGCTCGGTCCGGGAAGAACACCGCGATCGACAACAACACCGACGATTATTCTTTCCGATGGAAGAGCACGCCTTATTGCCGGAGCGGCAGGAGGAAACAGAATACCCACATCGGTGATTCAGAATATTATTTATATCATCGATTATTCGATGGATCCGATTGACGCAATACGTATGCCCAGATTTTTCCCGTTTGCGTCGTCGACGGTTTTACATCTCGAACATGGATTTGCCGGAGATGTCTTTCACATGGCACGAATAAACGGATATCACCCTGAATCCAGAGATCCATTTGACCTATACTTCGGCGGCGTACATCTCATTGAACAAAAAAATAATAAATATATCGGTGTAGCCGATCCGAGAAGAGACGGCGAAGCACGAGGGTACTGAATAACATTCTATCTACTAACCTTGTGCCCCGCCGGCGGCGCCTTGCCGAGCAAATGACGCACAAAATAATCCCAGGTTATCCGGATGTTATAGGGTTCATTAAAATAACCATGTCCTCTGTTCGGATACACCATAACATCGAAATCTTTATTATGTTTTATAAGCTCATTTATTAACAGCAACGTCATATTGGGATGGACATTTGAGTCCATAGTACCGTAGGTAATCAATAACTTACCTTTAAGATTCCCGGCCAACAAATGATTTGCCTGATTTTCATACGTATCGGCCCCGTCCGGTTTACGTTCAAGCAATCCCTGATATTTCTCACCCCAATAGTAGGTATAACCGCGATTGTCATGATTGCCGGCGCTTGAAACTCCGACATGGAAGAAATCGGGGAATCGAAGCATCGCTCCGGTAGTTGCGAAGCCGCCGCCGGAATGACCGTAGATTCCGACACGATTGAGATCGATCCATGAATATAGCGCGGCAAGATGACGCATAGCGGCAATTTGATCCTCAAGTCCGTTGTCGCCCATATCGCCATACCAATCGGTGTGGAACGACTTAGATCTCAACGGTGTACCGGTAGCATCTATCTGAACAACAATAAATCCCAATTCTGCCAATGCAGTCGCCTGACCCCGTCCCGTAACCGAAAAACTCCGTGAACCGACGCTGCCTACCTGCGGACCGGGATAAATCGAATTAATTATGGGATATTTTTTTGCCGGATTAAAATCCGACGGGCGATATATGACTCCATACACATCACTGATCCCGTCACGTCCCTTTGTACTAAAAGGAATTGGAGGCGTCCAGTCGATCTCTTCAAGAGCAGAAATATCCGCCTCTTCAAGCATTGCCGCAACACGTCCATCCTGCCTGCGAACGACGCTAACCGGCGGTTTATTGAACGTGGAATATGAATCGACAAAATATGTTCCCGAAGGCGAAACAGTAATTGCGTGATGGGCGTCTTCGGCGGACAACATCGTAAGCCCGCTTCCGTCAAACCGGACTCTATACAAATGCTCGAAATACGGATCACGTCCATCCTCTTTACCTACCGCAGTAAAATAAATCCACCGGTTTCCTTTATCGATATGTAAAATATCGACTACATTCCACGGCCCCGATGTAATGCGATTCTTCATCAGGCCGTCATCCAGATCGTGCAGGTACAAATGTCCCCAGCCGTCACGGCGTGTGAACCAGATAAATTCGTTTTGATCATGAAAAACCCGCCAGTTGGGTATTCCGCGCGACGTCAGATTGGATTCAAAAAAAGTGTTTGCCTGTTCTTCGTAAACGGTTCGAACGGCGCCGGTGTTGGGATCGGCAACGCGAAGCTTCACTTCTTTATAATCGCGTGAGGTAGAAACAAACGCAAGGCGTTCCGAATCTTCGCTCCACTCCACGTCGCCCCAGTTTCCTTCACGCGTCAAACCGCAGCAGTTGGATGTGCGTTGGTGATCGAAATCGACAGCAAGTCGTACTACACGTGGTTCATCAACATGAATTACAACTCTTTCATGCACCGGCACGACAGTATCGCCCGGCAAGGCATACGGCCAATAATGTAAAACCGGGCGCCCTTCTTTCATCTCAATCAGCGGCATTTTTTCAACACCGCGCTCGTCGAGTTGATATGTCGCTATCTTGCGGGAGTCTGGCGACCATAACAATATCGGACGTTCGCTGCGTGACCACCCCTGTGAATCGGTCGCATAGCCGTAGTATTCTTCACCGTCGGTTGTAAGTTGTATATCGTCTTCCGATTCAAGATTTCGCACCCAAAGATTGTTTTCCTTTATATATGCCGCTAAATTGCCGTCCGGGGATGTTACAGAGTTTGGAACCTGTGCAGGTCGATCATAAGGACCGGTGCAGGTATAGTTCTCTATGTTGCATCTCCACTCATTACCATTGATGACAAATTTAATTGAACTCCGGTTATCGAAATATTCAAACGAACTGAAAGGAAGGTTGTATGATTCATACGTTTTATCCGTTTCTCCGGATAGAGAAGAAGCGAGCCGCCCGTGGTCAAAGGCGCGCCGACGCGTCCCTGCACCGGGATCGACGTACATAAATTCATATCCTTTTTCAAATCGATTCCGGTACCAAAAACGGTTATCGTCAATCCAATTGGGTGATACGCTTCCACCGTACACTTTACCTGTCATATTCCAACTTAAGAATCGCTCGGCTTTCTGGTAATCGGCTGACGTCAGATCTGATGTTCCGACCTCATCCGAGTATGCCACAACCGTAACAAAAAAAATGAGTATAGTAGAAAACACAAATTGCTTTAAATACATCTATACCTCCTATAGTTGTAATGGTAGGGTTTGTTAGTAATTTATAAATCCGAGGGTACAAAGTATATCAATTATGTTGCTGTTATTTCCGGTTACATGATAGCTGTTAAACTCCCGGCGCATAGGATATTCATTGCGGACGGAATCGAAAAAACTTTCCCTGCCCGATTCCGGTTTATGTAATATTTCACGCAAAACCGCATCGTCATTGTGTATCGGGTAAGCACAAAGCAGAACATCGATAATCGCCGTAAATTTATCTTTATTTTCATTCAGGAGAATAACCGGCTTTTCCGGGCGCGGCAAATCCTCCGGCTTCCACCCCGGAGTCATACCGAGAAACTTACACAGGTCATTATACACCATTACCGTTGCATTAACCTTGCCGTCGATTGAATGACCCGCTATGTGCGGTGTACCGATAACGACCCGTTCAAGTAAGCCGGTATTGATAGCCGGCTCGTTACACCAAACATCGAGAACTGCATCTCGTATCTGTTTATTTTTAAGTCCTGCCAGCAATGCATCTTCATCGACTACAGCGCCGCGGGATGTATTGATGAGAAATGCGTTCGGCTTCATTGCATCCATAAAAGAAGAGTTAACCATTCTGATTGTCGGGTAAATATTTTCAGTAAGCGGTACGTGTAATGTCACAATATCGGCGCGCCGTAATACCGTTTCAAGTGGCCGGAATTTATCACTTCCCGTTTTTTCTTTCAACGGTGGGTCGTTTAGTAAAACTTTCATACCCATCGCCCGGGCTTTATCGGCTACGCGGGCGCCAATATTTCCGACGCCGATTATACCGAGTGTCAGATCATCTAAACGAAGAGTATCTCGTCGGCATATAAATGCTATTGCCGCTGCTACATATTCGGAAACGGCGTTTGCGTTACATCCTGCCGCTGCAAAGAAATGAATTCCCCTCTTTTCCAAATACTGTGTATCTATATGATCGTAACCCGTGCTTGCCGAGGCAACGTACCGCACATTGCTTTTATCAAGGAGTAATTCATCGACCCGTGTAACCGAGCGAACAATGAGAATGTCTGCATTGCGAATAGTGATAGCATTCATATCGCGCCCGGAAAGCGTTATAAGTCTTCCTAACGGTTGTAAAGCATCCCGAACATACGGAATTCTTTCATCGGCGATAATGGTGGGCTGGGAAATCATGCAGATATATATGACTAAATCGTATATTCCTTTCAGTAAATTGGTATTACACTACCGGTATTATACAATATACACGTTTGCGTGATAAAAATGCAATTCGTATCTTACTACGTGTTTTGATAAATTGTAATTATCGCTCAACTTTTTCAAACTTTGCTGCGAGGAATTAATGGCAGATTATTCCACACTCCTGTATGAAATAAAAGATAACACCGCCTGGATCACCCTGAACCGTCCCGATGTGTTAAATGCATTTAACGACCAGTTGACAACCGATCTGCAAAATGCACTTAAATCGGCTGAAAAAGACGATACGGTACGTTGTCTGGTAATCACGGGAGCAGGGCGCGGATTCTGTTCAGGACAGGACCTGAAGAGTCACTCAGGCGAGGAACGCCGTTCATTGAAAGAATCGCTCGTTCGCCGGTATAATCCTATCATCAAGCGAATGCGAAATATGGATAAACCAATTGTCGGTATGATCAATGGCGTCGCAGCAGGCGCCGGATGCAGTCTTGCGCTTGCTTGCGATATGCGGATCATGGCTGAGAGCGCCGGCTTGATAGAGGTCTTTATCCGCATCGGGCTTGTGCCTGATTCGGGTTCACACTGGTTTTTGGCGCGATATGCCGGACTCGCAAAGGCGTTCGAGCTTGCAGCTCTCGGCGATAAGATCGAAGCGCAGCATGCGCTCGATCTCGGTCTTATCAACAAAGTTGTGCCTGACGACGCGCTTAAACAGGAAACTGAAACTCTTGCGAACCGGCTCGCCGCATCGCCCACCAAAGCGATAGGGCTTATCAAACGAGCGCTTAATAAAGCTGTGTACTCGGATCTCGAAACTATTCTCGAATACGAATCATATATTCAGGAGATTGCCTCTCTCACCGAAGATCATCAGGAAGGTGTAAAGGCATTTATCGAAAAACGAAAACCCGACTTCAAAGGAAAATAATTATGGCAAATATAATCGGTGTTATCGGCGCCGGCACTATGGGAAGCGGTATCGCTCAAGTAGCCGCACTCGCCGGCTACAGGGTACTACTTTACGACATTGAGCGATCCGCACTCGATCGTGGTTTAGACGTGATCTGCAAAAACCTTGATAAAGGAGTTGAAAAGCAGAAGTTAACAAAAGAACAATCGGAAAAAGCACGTCAAAAAATTGAGACAACGGTCGATTTCATTCTATTGAAAAACTCTACGACCGTTATTGAAGCCGCAGTCGAGAGGTTTGATATCAAAAAGGGACTTTTTCAACGTCTGGATGAAATGCTTCCGCATGAATCGATCATCGCAACAAATACATCATCGCTTTCCATCACCGCGCTTGGCGCTGTAACGAAGCGAACCGATCGAGTTGTCGGCATGCATTTCTTTAATCCGGCGCACATTATGAAGCTGGTTGAGATAATCAAAGGAAAAGAGACCTCCCATACAACGATTAGCAGAATAACCTCTCTCACAAAGGAATTCGGTAAAACACCCGTACTTGCATCGGACACACCGGGTTTCATAGTTAATCGCGTTGCCCGACCGTTCTACGGTGAGGCGTTGCGTATTCTTGGTGAAGGAGTCTCAGATATTGCTGAAATAGACCGCATCGTTAAGAAATCGGGCGGTTTTAAAATGGGACCGTTCGAACTGATGGATCTTATCGGGATCGATGTTAATCTGTCGGTTTCTAAATCCGTTTATGAATAATATTTCCATGAAGCGCGTTATCGACCGCATCCCATTCAACAGCAAATGGTCGATGCAAATCTGCTCGGAAGAAAAACCGGAAGAGGATTTTATGGGTATGACAACGAAAAAACGTAAATCACAGTCGTCTGCAAAATCATTTCTAATATGCGGCGACGAAGAATTAGTGCAGGAATACGGTGCATTATTCTCACAGTCGGAAGCAGATGTATATATCTGGCATAACCGGAAACCGCAACTTCCGAAACGGAAAAATTTCATATACACAAGAACTCTTTCCCGTGTTCCGAAAAAAATTATTGCCGCATTTGAGCTATCAAATTTATCGTACGAACGGAAAATCGGAAACATAATAAAAATCGAAAATCATTGTGCAAAAGAATCCCTGATCATATCGTCGTCCGTAACACAAACAGTAACCGCGTTAACTGCACATCTGCAATATCCGCATCGGATTATCGGGCTCGGGGCATTTCCTTCATTGCTGCAGAATGATTTAGTCGAGTTATGTCGTGGACCATTTACACAAAACGACGCATTGAAAACCGTCGGCGATATATTTTTTGATTTTAAAAAAGAAGTATCGCTCGTTGATGATCGTGTCGGAATGGTTATGCCGAGAATTCTATGCTGTCTAATAAACGAAGCGACCTTTGCATTACAGGAGGAAGTCGCCTCGACTGAAGGCATAGACACCGCGATGAAGCTTGGTACGAATTACCCGCAAGGACCGGTAGAATGGGGTGAAAAAATCGGGTTCGATCATGTTCTTTCAATTATGGATGCACTCTATTTTGACACGGGAGAAGAACGATACCGGCCTTCTCCATTATTGCGAAAACTTGCTGCAGGCGCTGATTTTGCAAGCCGGTTTCTGCCCTGATCGACCCGACCGTTGCTTTTTATAGCATCTATTCGTACTATGTATTTTAAAGAAAAGTTACACTTATTTAGTTTTGCAAGTATTTATAAAAATTTTACCATACACTATTCACTATGTCCGTTGCAAAAATAATGACAATTGCCGGATCAGATTCGGGCGGCGGCGCAGGGATTCAGGCAGACTTAAAAACAATCGCGGCTCTAGGGGGATACGGGACATCGGTAATTACCGCATTAACTGCCCAAAATACTTTGACTGTTACGAAAATCCACGAGATTCCGGTGGATATGATCAAAGCGCAGTACGAAGCGATTATGGAGGATATCGGCGCAGATGCTATAAAAATCGGGATGTTAAGCAGCGCTTCGATTATAAAAACCGTAGCAGACCTTTTACAACAACAGTCTGCACCGCATATTGTTATCGATCCGGTGATGGTATCTAAAAGCGGTGCTCAACTATTACAGGAAGAGGCAATCGAAGCATTGATCTACGAACTCATGCCTCATTGCACACTATTGACGCCAAATATACCGGAGGTTGAGAAGTTAGTCGGATATACTGTTATATCAGATGAGGATATTCACAATGCTGCGCTATTATTAAAAAATAAAGGCGTTTCAGCAAGTCTTATCAAGGGCGGTCATCTAAAACGCCCGGATATTATAAATACGTTGTATGACGGTTCAACATTTCACAAGTTTACAACAATTAGATTGGACAATAAGTATACGCATGGTACTGGATGTACATTATCTTCGGCGATTGCAACCCTTCTCGGAATGAACAAACCGATTACAGAAGCTGTTGAGTGGGGCATTCAGTATGTATCCGAAGGAATAAAAGAAGGTTATGCGGTCGGCAGCGGTACAAACCCGCTCAATCATTTGCACGCACAATTACATCACAACCACATTCGCCGACCTGTCTAATAATATTTAGAATGAAATGAAGGAGAGGGATCGATTGAATAAATATCAATATGCAATATTGTTAGTGCTCTGTGTACTTATAATAAGTACGGGATGGGGGCAACAACGTTCTCAACGTCCTCAACCGGGACAAGAAAATGTAGTTACATTTGAAACGATAACCTTACCGACTGAAGCGAATGATTTGATAAAACTCGATATTAATTATCGTATTATGAAAAACTTTTTTATCTTTACCAAGTCCTCAGCAACCGGCGCCGAGTACGACTATGAAGGAGGATTTGAGTTAAGCATTGAAATTTTCAATATACAGGGTCAATCCTCAGCACGGGAGATCACACAACAAACGGTATACAATGATGCTCCGACAATCGAGTTCCCTGATATCGAGTATGTGGAGGGAGGTTTTTCTTTTGAGCTGCCCCCTGCCGAGTATCGGCTATTAATCCGATTACTTGACCGGAATTCCCAACGCCGGTACATAGATCGCGATCGCCGGATAGAACTTCCCGCATACGCTGATACAAATACCGCTATATTCGATATTATTGTTATCGAGCCGGTAACATCAGATACCGGCACAACGGTATTCCGCCCGGTCAATTTGGGCGGCGATATTTTTTTCAGCGAAGACGCTGATGTACTTATTCCATTTATATCAACATCGGAACCGGAGTCTATCCCGACGATTACCGCTTCTCTTCACCGTTTATCACCAAAAGGAAATACGGGAGAAGAAGTTTTTTCAAAGACCATTTCTCCGGGACATATATACTCCGGTACAACAATAGGCAAAGTTAATTCAGATAATGTGTTACAATACAAAAAAGTCGATACCGATAGAGAAGATTTGTACACTGCTTTATTTTCGATGAACGGTCACACATTAGAAGAAGGACTATATCGACTTTCGATACAGCTTAAAAATGAAAACGGAACTGCGGAAAAATCAAAAACATTCAGTGTGGCCTGGGTTGACAAACCTGCATCGCTTCATAATATTGATTTTGCAATTGAGATGCTTGAATACGTAATGTCACCGGATGAATATCGACAAATTCGACGTGGTTCATCGGATGAAAAGCGTCGGAAGCTTATTGAATACTGGAAAGATAAAGATCCTGAACCCGAGTCCGCTTTTAATCCGGTTATGACCGAATTTTACCGTCGCGTCGATTATGCCGCAAGAGAATTCACCTCACTGCGGGAACGCAATGGCGCACAAACCGATCGGGGCAAAGTTTACATTATTTACGGCCCACCGACAAGAAAAAACCGGGAGCTTGCCCCGGGACAAGTCCCTCAGGAAATATGGGTATACCAACATTTAAATCAGAAATTTATTTTTGTTGATCAGTCCCGGCAAGGGAATTACCGTCTGATAACAAGAGAGGAGTTATGAAACCATTAATTGCGATTACTATTGGTGACTTTAACGGTATTGGTCCGGAAATAGTATTGCGTTCAATAACGGAACCGGATATAAACGCAATATGCAGACCGGTACTCGTCGGTCCATACGATATTTGGCAGGAAGCTGCCAACTTATATATCCCATCTGCAAATCTTATGCAGATGGACGATCCCAAAGCGTTAAACGCTGATTATGCCGGCATACCGATTCTCGACATCGAAGGATATACTATAAAAGATCTTAGCCCGGGGAGGCCGTCGCGAAAAGCCGGAACGGCAGCAGTCGATGCTGTAATAAAATCGCTCGACATTTGCCAAAACGGTTATGCACACGCAATGGTAACATCCCCCGTCTCGAAAGAATCCATCAATCTTGCAGGTCATTCCTATGTCGGACATACCGATATGCTTATGGACTTAACCGGCACCGAAGCGGTAACAATGATGATGGTTGCGGGAGGGTTCCGCATTGCACTAGTCACAGTACACGTTCCCATTAAAGCGATAGCCGAAACCATCACCGAACGGGAATTTATGTTGAAAACGAAAACGGCAATTGACAGTTTAAAAAACGATTTTAACATTATCGATCCACGCGTAGCGGTGCTCGGATTAAATCCACATGCCGGCGAGAGCGGTTTGCTGGGTGACGAAGAGAAGGAAATAATTACACCGACGATCAAGCGGCTTAGCAAAGAAGGGTATATTGTTGAAGGTCCATTCCCTGCCGATGGCTTTTTCGGCGCTAAACTGCATCATAATTTCGACCTCGTCATGGCTATGTACCATGATCAGGGGTTGATACCATTAAAACTGGAAAGTTTTGAATTCGGCGTCAACTATTCATCGGGATTACCGGTCATACGAACATCACCGGATCATGGAACTGCATACAATATCGTCGGTCGCGGAATTGCTAATTTATCAAGCATAGTAGAAGCAATAAAGCTTGCGGTTTCAATTATCCATAATCGAGCAGCGAAGGCGAAGTAAGTGTATGGTTAGTCTATCGAATGTATCGGTCGCATATGATAAATACCAAATACTTGAAAACATTAACATCACTATCCATCAAGGTGAATTTGTATTCATAGTCGGCAGAACGGGCGCCGGTAAAAGTTCACTTCTAAAACTATTATACATGGATGTTCTCCCGGCTTCCGGAACGGTAACCATCGGCGACTACTCATCGGATACTATTCGAAAACGCGAAGTTTCCTTTCTTCGACGCACCATCGGTATTATTTTCCAGGATATGAAATTGCTTGAGGATAGGAATGTATTCGATAATGTCGCATTTACGTTACACGTTACCGGTGTAAAGCGCAAAAAAATAAAGCAACGTGTTTTGTCTGCGCTGGCTGATGTAGGATTGAGTCATAAGCGTAATAGTATGCCGCTTGAGCTATCCGGTGGTGAACAACAACGGCTGGGGATTGCACGGGCTCTGGTAAATGACCCCTGGCTGCTCATAGCAGACGAGCCGACCGGCAATCTCGATCCCTCTACATCCAACGATATTCTTGATACGTTGATCAAGATAAACAATCGAGGAACCGCTATTTTGATGGCAACTCACAATTACAATCTGGTAAAAAGAACACCTGCCTCACGTATTTTACAAATACGTGACCGACAGGTGGTTGAAGTCGAAATGCGTTAACGGAGTTATCAAACATCGATAACAATATCTCCACCACGTCCCTCCGGACGGGTTTCATTATATTTCTTCACCTCTACATGTAAATTACGGGCTATTTCGATGAACTGCTTCGAATGTTCGGAATCCGGTTCAAGCACAACGATCGGCTTACCGGTGTCGCCTCCCTCTCGAATTTTTGTATACAATGGAATTTCACCGAGAAATTCGGTCCCGAGTTTCTCAGCGGAACGCTTACCGCCCCCGTAGCTGAAAATTTCTTCGCGATGCCCGCACGAAGTGCAGATATAGTAACTCATATTTTCAACGATTCCAAACACCGGAACATTTACCCGCTCAAACATTCTTAATCCTTTCCGCGCGTCGGCAAGAGCTATATCCTGCGGGGTGGTTACTATTATTGCACCTGTCAGAGGTATCGATTGAACCAATGTTAATTGTATATCACCGGTGCCGGGTGGAAGGTCGAATATAATATACTCAAGGTCGCCCCACTCAACGTCCGACATGAACTGGCGGACAGCGCCGCTCGCCATTGGTCCCCGCCAGATCATTGCTTGTTCTTCATCCACAAGAAATCCTATAGACATTACCTTAATGCCATGTGCTTCAAGCGGAATCAATTTTTGATTATCGACAACGGGTTTTTTGTTAATCCCCAGCATTAACGGAGCGCTCGGCCCGTAGACATCTGCATCGATCAATCCGACCGAATGCCCTTCTTTCGCAAGCGCGACTGCAAGGTTAACGGCTACCGTCGATTTCCCGACCCCTCCTTTCCCGCTTGCCACTGCAATAGTATTTTTTACTCCGGGTAATAATGCCTGTTGTTGATGCTGGGTTTGTTGTGCTTGTGGTGTCATAAAGTAATTGGTTAATAGTTATTAGTGAATAGTTATCGGTACATGGTTTATAGGAAACAGCGAACAATCAGCAAATAACCATTAACCGATAACTAATTAACGAATATAAATCCTTAGGTGTTCCTTCTCGTGTTACTTAAATCACTCCGAATTTCTTCCCGGTTCTGTCGAATGCATCAAGTGCACGATCTATATCGTCGCGCGATAACGCGGCAGATACTTGTGCGCGAAGACGGGCTTCGCCGCGCGGAACTACCGGGAACCAGAGACCTTTAATATATACACCCTCTTTAAGCAATTCTTTACTCATATCCATTGCAAGCGCCGCTTCACCGAGCATTATAGCAACAATAGGATGCGTTCCCTTAATAATCGTGTATCCGAGATTTTTAATTTCTTTTCGGAAATATTCGGTGTTCTTATGTAATGTATCAACGATAGATCTATCTTTCGATAACATATCAAATGCAGCCATTGCGCCGAAAATTATTGATGGTGGAAGAGAATTGGAAAATGTATACGGCCGGGATTTCTGACGCAAATAACTTATTAATTCGTTTCTGCCGCTTATATAACCGCCCGCAGCTCCCCCGATCGCCTTACCGAGTGTGCCGGTAATAACATCTACCTGTCCGAGAACGCCCGTTGCCTCGGGTGTTCCACGACCATAATCGCCGCATACACCGATTGCGTGCGAATCGTCAACAAACAATAGTGCATTATACTGACGAGCTAATTCAACTAACCGGGGTAACGGCGCCATATCTCCTTCCATACTGAAAACACCGTCGGTCGCAATAATCTTAAAACGAAAATCCTTATCTTTATCCTCTTCGAGAAGTTGCCGAAGATGCTCAGTATCGGCGTGATTATAGATTCGTTTTACCGTTGTATCTGCCTTACATAATCGCTGACCGTCGATAATGCTTGCGTGATTGAGCCGGTCACTATAAAATACATCCTTATACGATTCGAAATCCAGCTTTTCATTTGTCAGGGATGGAAAAAACCCTTCGTTTGCAGCAAAGCAAGACGAGAAAAGAATCGTATCTTCACATCCGACAAACTCGGAAATTTTCTTTTCAAGCTCGAGATGGATATCCTGTGTGCCGCAAATAAATCGAACACTCGCAACTCCGTATCCGTACTTTTTGATTCCTTCTATGGCCGCTTCTTTTACAACAGGATGATCCGAGAGTCCGAGATAGTTATTTGACGCGAGCATAACAACTTCGCTGCCATTAACCCGAACCACCCCGCCCTGCGGGCTGTTCAGAGGTGTCTCATATTTGAATGTTTTCGATTCCTCAAGACGCTTAAGTTCAGCGTTTATAATTTTGGTATATGCTTCCACAATATTCACTCCTTAGTGTATATAATATATTTTTACGGACGTAATAGAATTTTTAAACCTTCGCCATTGGCAAGTGCGTCAATCCCTTCATCGATTTTGTCAAGCGGGATGTCGTGTGTAATAAATCCGGTATCGACAAATTTTTGTGCAAGGCCACTTCGCAGTATGGTTCGCATCATATCCCAGGTGTCAAATACACGTCTGCCAATGACACCATGTACCGTGACACCCCGGAATATAATATCTTTTGAAAAGTCAACGACCATTTTACCTCCGGGTATTCCAAGCAGCGCGAGCATCCCACCCATCCGGACAATGCGAAATGCGTCTTCGTATGCTTTATAATTGCCCGACATTTCGAGAACGGCATCGACGCCCGCACCCTGCGTCTCATCCAGGACGGTTTCATAGAATTTTTCTTTTTCGCTGTCAACGGCAACATTGAAGGTATAATCGGCGCCGTAATCACGTGCAAGTTTGAAACGTGATAGTTCCAATTTATCCGCCGTAAACATACCATGCGATACATCAGTTGCATAAATTTTTTCTGCACCTGCATATTTGGCAACCGCAATAGCCATCAATCCCTGCACACCACATCCAAGCACGGCGACACGTTTACCTCTTACGTCTACCGCCTCTACGGTGTGAGTCGCATTACCGATTGCATCCATAAATGCGATAATATCAGGCGGTATTTCATTTTGTCCGAATAAGAGAACATTCTCCGCAGGGACCGTCAAATATGATGTAAAGCTCCCATCCTCGTGAATTCCCTTGATTATGGTATTTTTACAAACATGCTTATCATTTCTCTTACATTGCAAACACGTACCGCATGTAACATGCATTTCAGCGGTAGCATACAGATGCTCGTTGATGAGATCTATAAAGTCGGACATCGAAAGAAGGTCCGAAACGGTTTTTCCCTGAAATATTTCGGGAAGATATTCTTCTCCACCGTTACTGAATGTATTTACAAGATTATGAGCTAATACTTCCCGTGCATCTTTGCCGGCTTCAACAATCTTTCCACAAAACTCGTGCCCGACGATGACGCTGTCGTAATCGATCACCTGCATTGAATCGCGAATCGAATCTTTCGAGTTATATATACCGACATCGGTTCCACAAATAGCGGCGGCTACAACTTTGAATTTTACATGGCTTGAATTTTTTATTTCCGGAACAGGACGTTCTAGAAGGTCGAATCCTTTCTTCCAATCCTTTCCCGGAAGAGGTCGGGATTTTACTACTGCTTTCATGGTACTCATAATTTTACTCCATTGGATTTCTTAATATAGACGTTTGAGTCGTGCTGCAAACGAGCCGTCGATATTATGTATATGCGGATATGTTTCTATCGTTTTACGAGGTGTTATAAAAGTTTTATTTACATACGACGCCGGGTCGTCAAGTGTAAAGTTCTTATTATTCTCTAAAAATCGCTGTACAATCGCTTCGTTTTCTTCGGGTTCTGTTGTACACGTACTGTACACTAAAACACCGCCCGGCTTGGTTAATGAACCGGCTTTCTCAATCAAGCGGTATTGTATTTTAGTTAACTTCGCAATATCTAAAACATCGCGTTTTAATTTAATGTCAGGTTTTTTTCGTAGAACTCCTAATCCGGTGCAGGGCACATCGACCAAAACACGATCGGCAATCTCTGCATCAAAATTAGTTGCATCCACTGCTACGATCTTTATATTTTTTAACCCGAGTCTTTCGGCTGAATTTTTGACCAATTCCGCGCGAGAAGAATATTTTTCAACAGAGATTACCTCACCGGTATTATTCATCAGTTCGGCGAGGTGCATTGTCTTACCACCCGGTGCAGAACAAAGATCGATAATTCTCTCATGTTGCTGCGGCGCTAAAAGCTTACCGACCAAACCTGCACTCTCATCTTGTATGGAAAAATACCCCTTTCTGAATAATTCGAGTTGCGCCATTCCACCGGTAGCACGTAACTGCACATAATAATCCAAAAATGGAGATGGGGTGTATTCGAGTCCCTCCTTATCGAGGAGCGATATAAATTCGGCGGGTTGGATTTTTATCTTGTTTATCCGAACCGTAATAGTCGGTTTTTCATTATTTGCGATAAGCAGTTTTTCGGTTTGCTCCTCACCGTATCGCTCAAGCCACCGCTTAACAATCCATATCGGATGAGAATACACAACAGACAAATGATGAACCAGCGTTTCATTTCTATCGGGATATCGTATTTCGTGAAGATGTCGAAGAATATTCCGTAAAACTCCGTTGACCACGCCTGCATAACGCTCGTTTCGCAAACGTTTTACAAACTCAACTGCTTCATTCACCGCCGCATGGTGGGGAATACGATCAAGGAACATAAGCTGATATAATGCAACTCGCATTGCATTTTTCACGTTGATATCGGCTTTTGGAAAATTACCGCGGTAGAAACCGTTCAAAACCCAATCGAGTTTAATTTGCCATCGTACAACTCCGGTCACAAGTTCGTTCAATAGACCTTTATCCTGATCGGATAAGTCACCCGAACGTAATTCATTGTTAATGAGCTTATCGAGATATGCATCGGTGCGCTCGACTCGGTTTAGTATTTTTACCGACAAACCGCGTGCACCGCTGAACAAAGTACTGCTCCCTTTATTATCATAAAGATCGTTTGCCGGTTTTGCATTATTATTTTGATTTTCTTGATTCATAAATGTTCCGTAACAAATGTATTTCTTCTTCAGACAACGTTACTCCGCGCCGTTCGGTCATAGCTTTAGCGCTTTCCAGAAATTTATCAAATCGATATAACCTAAGCAACTCACTACCGCCCCATGAAAAATCCGGAATATATCTTGGAGGATAATTCGCCCCGAATATATTACACGCAACCCCGATAATCGTTCCGGTATTTATCATTGTATTGATTCCCGTTTTGCTGTGATCGCCCATTACCATTCCGAAAAATTGCCGACCGGATTCCACGGATTTTCCGTTAATTACTACAAGAATCGGTCCGTAATTATTTTTCAGGTTACTATTATTAGTGTCGGCGCCGATATTGATCCACTGACCTAAATAAGAATGCCCGAGAAACCCCCCATGCGCCTTGTTGGTGTAACTATGTATTATCGACGATGATATTTCACCGGCCGCTCTGCAATTATACCCTATTGAGGTGCCTCCGTAAATCCGGGCGCCCGATTTAATGATCGTCTTTGAATTAATCCATACCGGTCCCTGTATATAAACGTGCGGTTGCACCATAACATTATCTTCGATTATTACAGGGCCTGTTGAAGCATCTATAACTACATAGGGATGAATGACTGTTTTTTTTCCAATAAATACATTTTTCTTCGGATTTAAGACTGCACGGGAGTGAACATCTCCCTGTATTTTATTTCTAATCCGTTTTGTTTTTAAATCAAAATCATTGGCTATACAATCAGCATTCCAGTCGACAATATCCCATGGGTAGGAAATTACACGGGCATTAAGCCGTACTTCAGCGAACGCATCGGGAGTGTGGATCGGTTGAGAATTAAACATATCCGTTGAAATTTTTTTGGGGGGAGCGCTGTACAATGCAACCCAATCCCGGTCGCATCGCATTATGGTATTTTTTTTATCCCGTACAATTTTTAGTATGCTTTTTCCCAATCTATCATCAAATAGAACTCTGCCATTTACATATAAACAATCAGTATCCAACTGATCGTCTTGTTCGAACATCGGATACCTGTTATTAAATATTTCACGAAGGTTTAAGCGGTAAATAAATGATGTATTTTTTGATGTTATATACCGCTTTACGCGATCCGTGATCGATTGAGTTCCGCATAGAAGATCAAAGGCCGGCCTCGTTGCGGCAAGTGGTAAGAGATTTCGATAGCCAGTATCTTCTACGATTATAAGCTGCAAGGGTTAATCCTGATGTGGTTAAACGGTCGGAGAATCTAAATGTACCGGAAAAATTAAAAACGGAATGCATTGGTGATACATTCCGTTTTCATAATAGCGTTATTTTCTTACGAGGATGAAGGTGTATCCGCAGCTTCAGTTTTTGTCCCGGTAGTTTTCCCGTATTTTTTCATAAATTTCTCGACACGACCTGCTGAGTCAACCAGTTTTTGTTTACCCGTGAAAAACGGGTGGCATTCCGAACAAATCTCCAATTTCAGGTTACTTTCGGTTGAACGGGTAGTAAATGTATTCCCACAAACACACGTTACGACTGTCGGATTATAGTCAGGATGAATTCCAGCCTTCATAAGTTTCAACACCTCTATAAATTAGGTTAATAAATGCTATTTGTTTCAATCAGTAAAAGTTAAGAAATAAATCAGAAAATAGCAATTTAACCTTTATTTATTATTTTTCCTGTTTTCTGCTCCATCCTGTCCCTGTTTCCATGAAGTATATACTTTATTTACTAATTCTGCAATATCCATTTTTTCAGAATATGGACTATCATCTTCGGCGTGATCATTCAGTTTTAGATAATAATTCACCAAAGCTTCCTTGCATTTGGTTTTTGTATCTGCAAGTCCACTCCGCGCATAACGCTCAGTAATAACAAATTTTTCCCAAAACTCTTCGACTTCTCTACATTTTTTTTCTGCTTCTTCTACACGATTTTTTAACTTGATCAAATCTTTATTATCGGGATTTGAGAGGAGGGCGTTATCAAGCAACTCCAACGCTTTTTTAAACTCTTCCAAAACAAGGTATTGTTTTGCCTTGTTCACATATCCATCGAGTACATTTATTCCCACGGCAACCTCTTATCTTAGAAATGTTGTCATCCAAATCCCTGCTGTTTGGTAACAGCCAGCGTCATTTTTTAGATAAATTTGTATTAATTCAGAGGGGGCGCACATTTTATGCCAATCCATCTTAAGATAGAAATACTAAAAACGGTGTGATTTTACGCACATTAATAGTACAAGTGAAAAGGCTTAGTAAGAGAGTGGATGCAATTTCTACAATATATAATTGAATTATATATTGTATCTAACACCTAAAATAACCATTCTTCCTGCGGGGGGCATGCCGCCATATTCACGCGACATATCATTCAGAAGATTATATACATTAATGAATATTTCATGCTCCTTAAAAAACATATAACGACCGAAGAAGTCAATCTTCAGATATGGATGAAACATTTTTTCATAATCACTCAGTCGATTTGATCTTCCATCAAAATGCCATGCTTCTACATCGACATCGAGTCGCTCACCGACGTAATACACATCCATATTAAAACTGAGATTTCGGTACGGGTTAATAGCCACAAAGAAAGAACCGGCGATATCAGGAATACGAAGCAGTGTAAACTCATGCGGGTCTTCTTGTCTCAAATCTATAGCCCTGTTCCAGTGAAATATATGAGTGATGCCAAATTGAATCCACTGCACCGGCATTACATTTGCTTCGATCTCGAGACCACGATTCGTAACTCTCCCTCCGTTTACCCATTGATAGGCGTTAGGTTTTTCTTTCATTGAAACCGATTGAAATGCGTCGCGTGTTTCCTGTGAAAAATATGTGGTCGAGATACTGAGTTTCCCATCGAGTAAAAAATTACTTAACCCCGCTTCCCATCCATCCATAATTTCTGCACTTAATTCCGGATTGGGTACTTCAACCGGCGGACTCCCGAAAATCATCGAGTAATGAGGATGTCGTATTCCCCGCCCGACACTACCACGCAATAACGCGATCCAGGTATTCGAAAAATCTAAGCGATAACCTACATTGAGCGAAGGACTCATCGGATAATTGAAAATCTCACCCTTTGCACGGATCTGGTCGATTCGAAAACCTACCGTAACATCCAAATCCTCGGCAGAGTGGAACGACCAACTTAAATACTTGCCTATTATGGTTTGCTCGGATCCCCCGTCGAAGATGCGTTCGAATACATTGTTTTCTTCTCTTCTTATATCGCGAGTACGATCCTCACGTTGAATTTCAACACCGCCTGAAAATGTTGCGTGCTCGGTCTCTCCTATAGAAATAATAAACCGTGAATTATAATGAAGTGTCGGCCGAATATGCATATCCCGAACCTGCTCTGTGATCCACCGTTCCTGCATAATACCGTTTTCGCTTATTATTGAACCTTCGTTAGTATTATACTCAAGCGTGCCATGCATATATTCCGAACCGATGGTAACTTTCTGTTTCCACCAATCAAACAAATTAACATCAACGTTGACACTGCCAATGCCACGCTGCTGTCTCGATGATGCGTCGGGATTCATGAGGGATATATCGGTGAGCGTCTGGATATTTTGGGAGTATGGCCAACCGCTATCTAATTCACTGAACCGGAATGATCCCTTCACCGAGAATCTATCGGATGGTTTGATCGTTGTACCCGCTGTTACCGCCGATAACCTGCTTTCACGATTAACAAGTATTCCTTCATCCCGTGTATGCCGAATGGTTATACCGGAGGTAATTACATCGCTGCCTCCGCCGACGCTACCGAAGTATTCCTGCCATAAGGGATCGAATTCATTTGCACTGCTCTTTGCCAAACCACCCGCTGCTGACAACCGGGCGCCGACCGAGCCCTCCTTACCGGTATCCGTATAGAGATTGATCACACCCGCCATAGCATTTGCTCCATATTTACCGCTTGCCTGGGGTCCGCGGAGTATTTCTATGCGGGACAGATTATCGGTAACAAATGTCTCCCAATAGATTCCATCGACAGGTATGCCATCGACATTTATGCGAACATAATCTGTGGGGTTATAGAACGATCCAACACCCCGGAATTGTAAATGACCGGAGCCGGCGCCTGATCCATACTCAAAAAATGTTACTCCTGCAACCCGTGTCCGCAGAACCTGTCCTATCCCTGAGCGTCCGGAGCTTGTAATTTCATCTTGACTGATATTCGTTCCCGATACACCCAATCCGCCCTGACGGGAAAAAGCACTTCGGTCGTCAATAAATATTTCTCCGAAGTTAAAGACGGCGGGATTCATCGCAAAAGATTTAAAATTGTTCTCAGTGGACGATACAAGTATCTCTTGTTCTACCGTTTCATAAGCGACATGGCTTGCACGTATAGTATATCGTCCGACGGGCAAATCATAAATTCTGAATTGCCCATCGTTATTGGTAACAGTCCCAAGTTGAAGCTCTTCGAGGTATATATTTGCCCGGGGGATCGGATTGCCGGTTAAATAGTCGAGTACTTGTCCCGCTACTCCGCCGTTTACTTTATACTCAGTGATGCTCGGAATGAGTACAATTCTGCCGGAAGATGACAACATAATTTCAAGACCGGTTCCGGCAATAATCTTTTGTAAAGCTGCAATAGGGGGTTTAAAATGTATGGTAGCAGTCACAGGTCTGTTAAGCTTTTCTTCATCCATACTGTAAACGAGGATGATACCGGTCTGATCACTGAAAGCTTTGAGCGCATCAAGGAGGGGTGTTCTGTTAAACGAAAATGCAACAGTTTGTATCAGCTCTGTACGTGAATCACCCGCTACAAATGAATTTGAATACAGAGGGTTTTGTGCGTAGCTATGCGATGCCGCTACAAAATAAATTACTACCGATATGATAAATATTTTAGGTAAATGAAACGATGAACTCACCGCTTCCTCCTCAAAAACGCTTAATACAAATAGCAAGTATTAAACGCATGTAGTGCTGCTATGATGCGTATATTTGATCTTTAGTCAGGTTGATACAATATATAAATATTTTCTTCCTGACGATAACGAAGATTTGCCGACCAGCAAATTTCGTTTAGTATTTGCGTGAGAGGTTCTTGACCGAATTCACCGGTTACCCGTATACCGTCAAGGTTGGTACCGTGTAAATCGATACGGACATTATACGCACGCTCGAGATTTCGAATAACATCGCTGAGCGGTGTTTGTTCAAATACGAACCGCCCTATCCGCCATGATAAATATCTATCGATATCGACAGGAAGCGGTTCAACAGCGGGAGCGTTTCGTTTTTTCAAACTTTTATGTCCCGCAGGTACGCGAACAATAGTATCAATGTCCTCATCCGGCAGACCCCGTATAGCCACGAGTCCCGATTCAACGGCCACTTCAACTTCTTCCTCGCGCGCCCTGACATTAAATGCCGTGCCGACAACTTGAACAACACCTGCATCGGTCATAATCTCAAACCCCTCAGGTGCTTCACTTAAGTTAAAATAAGCTTCTCCGGATAAAAACACAAGTCTTGGGGCAATCTTATCATCGTCCGCTACGACCCTTAGCTCGGTCTCGGAATTGAGTTGGACATAGATGTGATCTGTGATATGTAATTCAAACTTTTCGCCGCTCTCGGTGCTGTAGAGCACAGTTTCATAATGCGCTGATGTGATGTCCGTCACATCATTTTGGGTGGTATAGAAATATATAACACCTGCACCAATTAAAAGCAAAAATGCGGCTGCAGCTCTGAAAATCCAGGAAAATGCAATATTTCTATCAACATCCCGACCTTGGATATCGGTCGATTCAGATAAAATCTTACGCTCCAAATCATCCGATGGGTGGGGAACTGTGTTGAAGATATGCCACACTGCATCAGTTCGCTTTTTGATCTGATGCTTCGAATCGCTATTTTGTCCCCTTTTTGTCATATTTTACTTTTTATAAAAAATCTAAAGCCGTTATATAATAGATACAATGAGTATGCCAAATTCCCTATTCACTATCGATATGATGCCTCAATTTTTTATATAATATATTCACTGCCCGCTGGATTTGATTTCCGACAGTTTTGACTGAAATGTTTAATTCTTTTGCAATTTCCTTTTGACTGATTCCTTCAAATCGATGCATCCTGAAAATAAGACCGCATCGCTCGGGTAATGCCCGCAAAGCTTCGAGGATATCATTTGCCAGCAATGTATTTTCAATACGTGCAACCGATTGAATATCGACGGCAGTCGCTATTTTCTCATCCTGTTCACCGTGTGAAGCTAACCCGATGCTGCTGCCTGTAATGGGGCGTTGCTTCTGGATATACCGTAAGCAACGGTTTTTTATAGATTTTAACAAATAGCCCTGTAATGTATCGTTCGGGTGCCAGGTTTTTCGCTTAGTCCATATTTCGGTGAAAAGGTCCTGCACTATGTCTTCTGCCATATGTTGATCTCCCAAATACTGCCAGGCATAAAAGTACAACCGTTTTGTATAGTGCTGCACAAGCTCCTTAAACGCAGCCTCACTGCCTCCGTTTATGAGGTCAATGATGCGTGACTCTTCTTCTTTCGTCAGTATTTTGTCGAAGCTCAAAGCAAGATCCGTAATATGATATGAAATTGTTTATTTATTATGATCTTATTTATAAAGATACTCTTCATTTTCCCATAATGTCAACGGTTTATCAGTAGATGCCTCGCACACTGCCGCGTTTTGTGACTTGAAGATCACGAAGATGAGCGGCTTTCACCTGGATTTCAAGTCGATAATGCTGGTTAAACCCGGTCGGCACCCATTGGAAAAATAATTCCCAGCAATGTAAATCACGCGTAATGGTAATGCTCGGTGTAGTAAAATCCCCGTTAATCATGTCATAACCGCTCGATGCACGAATGTGCCATTTCTCGGTTAAATTTATATTCATGCTTGCACGAATATTTGAACTTCTCCTGATATTGCGCGGATCATTTTCATTGTATCCAAAATTCCACGAAAAAGAAATATCCCAGGGTATTCCTACCGCAGGGCGGTGATGGTAATCATAATAACGAATATCTCTTGCGTACGGATTCATTGGGTGGACGAGATCCGGGAAATCGTATGGTAATTGTGCACCGTTTGAACCGCCGCGAAGTGAGGTGCTTAAACTTAACCGAAAATCCTGAAACCTGACCAACGATCCTGTTTCATTGAATTGATACCGGTTGACGGTTCTCCCGAGATCCCTGTCAAATGCATACACTGAGAATGAAGCGCCGCCTGATATCGAGAAGCTCCCGATTGATGTCCTGAAGTTCGTGGATATATCACTAAACCGTAAGCTATCGGCAGCGAAATTATATCCGGTTGTGAGATTAAGATTTAACAGTTGATAACGTCGTTCATCTTCAGCTGTATCGGCAGGCGCCGTTTTCATCTCAAACAAATTTCCCACCGAGAACGATATCCTTTGCTGCTCGCCCATTGGAGCACTTGGAAACTGCTGCCCTCCATAACGATTATATTTTCTACGTTCCCCTGTCTCGGGATTTTCAAAGTAATCAAAATATCCCCACCACGATGAAGAAAAATCGGGACGATAACTATACGATACGTTCGGCGTTACGGTATGCCTGATTCCCGTTACATTGCCGATACGCGGCTGGAAAATACCATAGATGGTCGTCTGGAAAGAGATTCCGGTGTTAAAATAGCGGATCGGGAAGAATCCTCGTTCCGTACGACTCGCTTCAACACTATCTATTTCGTCCCAGTATCGAACTTCACGTTCGGTGAACCATGTTTCGGAATACTGGAAATTCGGTGTGTATGTTATAAATCCCCCCCGTTGCGACGCCGAAAGATTAATATTATGAGTCGCGCCGGCTTGATACTCGGTCGCAAGAGATGTATCGGGAGATTCCATATCACGTGTAGTGTTGATAAAATTTCTTGCATTACCGGAATAGGTAAATCCGATTAGTTCATACCATTGATAAGGTTGACCGGGGCTTCTGCTTCGCGCGTCGCGCCGGAATGGATATGAGGTTGTTCTATTGAAGGATATATTCGGTAAAATCCATTGTACCTCATCCGTCCGGATGTTGTGATCACGGTTCACATTGATCGTCATACTGTTGCTCGAACCTTCCCACCGCTTAGAATATGTCGCGTTAGAGATGATATTCTGGGTGAGATATTCATCGAAGTCGAGACTTGTAGCCCGGTAATATTCTCCCGTCATATAATTAAAGTTCACATCGAGTCGCGAGGTTGGATCGATTTCCTGACTGTGACGAACAAAGATCCGGTAGTCGCGCTGTTCGGTCCGTTGCGGGTCGTCGCGCTCTCCGCTGTATGTATAGCTTGTGGACGCATTAATTGCACCGCTGAACTTATAGCGCAAATTATATCTTAAATTCGCATCGAGTTTCCATCCACCTTTGGTGTACCAATCGGCGGTTGTACTTACATCCATATAATCGTTTATCGCCCAATAATAGCCGATATTGGTCAGGAACCGTCCCCGCTGTACCGACTCTCCGAATGTCGGAGCAATAAATCCTGATCTCCTCCCGCTTTGAGCCGGGAATATGGCAAACGGTATAACAAAAACCGGTACATCCATAATATAGAGATATATAGGTGCGGCAGATACGCTGCTTCGCGGAACAATCCGCATACGCGGACTATAAAAATGAAAATGCGGATGATCGGGATTGTCGCACGTAGTATACCAGCCGTCGGCTAAATAGAGTACATCGTTCTCCATTTTTTTTGCCGCTTTGCCATGATAAAATCCTTGCTCTATTTCCGTATCGGTCAGCGTCATCCTTCCGCGCCGGGTACCGAAATTATATGCAATTGTATAACCCTCATACTCCTCGGGTCCGTCACGCATCACCGGCAATCCGGTATAAAATTTTTTCAATCCTTTGCCGCTTGATAATTCTCCTTCGAAGACGGTATCCTTACGGACTCCTTCGGCAAAAAGCTCCGACCTATCCCAATCGAAGGTAATGCGGGCGGCGCGAAGATGCATCTGGCGATAGCGTATATCTCCCTCATTATATAATCTCATCTTGCGCTCGCGCACCGTGTAAACCACCGAATCCTGAGCTGAATAGGTTACGACTGTATCTATTCCCGATCGAGCATAATCGTCTCTATCAACAAAGAGTGTATCCCCATTTTCGATGATGAGGGTATCGATAATACCGGTTTCAACATCAAGCGTATCGTTGTCGTTCATAACGGCAACCGTATCCTGTGAGAAGAACGCTAAAACCATAGCCGGGAACACAATCGATGCAAAGATCGGTACTAAAAAGAAATACATGAGATTTTTATACATATTGTATATCCCCTTACATCACTAATCCACCGGCGCCTAAAATACCCGCTTGATTGCCGAGCTGAGCCGGAATGATGCGAGCTACCGGGCGGAGCGGCGCCATCACACGTTTCTTTACTTCTTCATTCATCGGTTCAAAAACTAGATCTCCGGCAGCAGAAACACCGCCGCCTACTATTCCAAGATCGAAATTCATTATATTCATAAAAGACGATATTGCAAC
>PWYR01000164.1 GCA_003567775.1 Ignavibacteriales bacterium
ACTGAGCTAAGGGCCCGATAAACTTACATCACTTTAAATTTTTCTGTTTTCCATTCCTACGACCAACGGCCCCGATTACCATCGGGGGAGTCCGCTGCGCTGACCAACTGAGCTAAGGGCCTAGAAACTTCAGAACTTTAAGTATAGTAAAACGGGCATAAAATAGCAATTTTGAGAATGTAATATTTACAACAATTGGCAATTTTCCAATAATCCTATGCCAATTATCACCGTGCTGCAAACACTTTTATCACATGAAGAAATTTGTTCAGAGTAAACAGTCATCTATCGTGGTTAAACATGTTGTTATTAATAATATACTGATGGAAAGGGTATAAATCAAGCTTTCTAAAATAAGGATAAATATATAGCAATTTTTCAAACGGTATCACGGTATCATACATAGATGATGTGTCGAGATGCTGATAACCTTTTCATCGAGAATACATAAAATATGCTGCTTCGTTTTTGGGGGCTTTTGGTTCATTGATTTTTTCAATCGAATTTTCTGAAGATAACCGCACGTGACAGCTTTTTCGAAGATTGCCTTTAGACTTCTACAATATTTTCCATTCGTTTCAGGTGATGTCTCTTCTCCCTTCTTGTATGTGAATTTTTCTATAGTTATTGTGGCAAAAATTCACCGGGTATAAGGTTTTCGGGACACCACATAACGACTCCGAATAGTCCCGTTATGTTCGAGAACTTCGGTTGGCTTCACTTTAATATATGTGTAATCAGTTCACCTATAACACTATTTGCAATACAACCCATTCATCTGATTATAACAAATTTCCGAAATGCCGAATCACCGGCACGGAATTGCATTTCTCCGGTATCGGGATCGTACTGATCTTCGGTAACGGTAAAATGAGCAATATATATACCGCTCACAACTATCTGACGCGATGATGTTATCGATTGCCACGTAGCATCACCGCTACCATCTGTATGTTTGATAGTCTCGATTAAATCTCCACGCTCTGTATATATCCTGATAACACATTGTCCCGGAATATTTAAAAACATAATTTTATCGGGTTCGCCGGGGTATTGTAAATGACGTGCCTTGATATTATACGGATTGGGAACTACTCGAATATCATCCAGAGATTGTCCTGGTGCTCTCTGCAAATATGCCGGTTCTGTTGTCATAGTATAAAACATTCCACTATGCAATTCTCCCGTTGGATTTGCTTTCCCTGATGTGTTGTTACTGCCATCATTATACGCCACAATATAGTAGTAATATGCAGCACCCCTTCGGGGTTCTGTATCGTCGAATGATCTCGCACCAGGACCAAGAGTGGCTATTTTTTCAAACGTTGTGTCCGGTTTCCCGACAGCCCTGTATATTTTATAACCGGCAAAATCAGCTTCGCTTTCGGAGGGACTTCCCACCCACTCGAGCGATATTCTGTCGCCGCCGGAATTTACTTCAAACAACGTCGGTGGAAGCGGCGGTTGCGGAATCTCATAGTTCATATTAAAGTTCCTGTATGCCCTGCCAAATGTTTGCATAATGGAATCTCTACCGGTATATACCCATTCATTTTTAAATTCATTTTCATCTGATGTCATTGTCCCATCCGGCAGTTCAAACGGACCATCGTCATCTCCTCTAAACGCTCTTAACCATTGACGACCTATCTTCTCAGCCATCTTACGATCAAGTCCATCCACACCCTCGGCAAATACTATCCGGATGCTTTCACCGTGTTCAATATCCCAAGGACCGAAAACGAACCACACTGCTGTGGATCGTCCATGCACTTCATTAGGGTCATCGTAATCATCCCCATAAGTCTCATACATCCTGTAATTACCACCAAAATCTGTATTTGGATATGGATTTCCTTTGAGGAAATGATACGTTTCATTCATCTGTGCAGCACTGCGTGGTGACATATCACCTACACTCGGATATGGGGAAGCATGCCATCCAAGAACATGAGGTTGATACGGATCATCATCTTTATCAGAGTTATTCTTATCAACATGAAGTACAACCTTTCCCGCATGCTGTATCGCGCGTAATCGCCCATCGTTATCTCTGTGGGGGCCGCCGATATTATCCCATGCATTATTTCTATTCTGTCCTGCCCAGGAAAACCCCGCCCGTAACCAATCGACAATAGGATCATCTTCAGTTATTTGTTCACCTGCGTGTTGTGGATAATCCTCTCCCCTCCTTGTCACCCAGCTATGTTCTCCCCACGATTGTGATCCACCGATACTAAAAGATCCCTCTCTGCTAACGCTGTAGCGTTCTCTCCATGAAACTCTAAAACCTGTCAACGTTTGTTCCAATTTGACATCATTACTATAATCCGTTATTCCTGTATTTGTAAAGGTATATTCTTTTATAAAGTAATTATCATGATATTCTTGAGTACATGCGAAAATCCTTCGCTCTACGGTTATACCCATTGAAGTGTTAAAGACGTTCGTAATGATACGGTCTGGTATCTGGTCCGGGTCGTAATTATCTATATCGCGAAGATATTGACTCTTTATATCGATTCCATCCACATAGACTGCGGGCGGCTCAAACCTTGAAGTCTGTTCGTGCTTCACGGGAAATATTTTTTCTCCTGCTAACCCGGCAGTTATGTATGCCGAATACGCATCGTACTCATTTCCATCTTCATCAACAAAATCTTCGACGCCAAAATATAACCGCTCAATGACAAAATTATCGGTATACGGATATTGTGCCGGCCAGCGCAAACCTTCATAATATTGATTGTTCCAGGCACGCTCCGAACCGTACGCAGTATAATTGGTCTGAAGTGAGCCGACTCTCATATGACGTTGCTTTGTTCCCTCAACTTGTGAAAACAGAATAGCTGTATTTGATATGACAACTATAAATATCAATCCAATAACAATAAATACTTGAGGCATAGTTTGCCTGATATTCATTAGATTTACTCCATATTAAAAATTTATTCGAAATCCCAGGGTAATTCTTCTTGGGTTTAAAAAAGTCAATGATTTTATGCTCGGATTATCTATATACGAGCGGTTAGCAATACGCTCTTGATTTCTTGCTGCAATCTCCGTGTCGTTATCAGGATTCGGTTCTAACGGATCGTACTCAACATTCCAAGGCCGGTAATCACCGATTCGATCATTCCCCTGGAAATCACCGTCCCGCCAAGGGAATCGCAACGACTCAAGGTAAGATTCTCTATCATACCGATCGGCAAATCCGGCAGTGTTCATATGTTTAAAGTTAAAAACATTCTGTATATCGACAAATACTCTGAAATCAAAATTTGCAACTGCAAAATCTCTTGCTAATCTCATATCCACGTTATAATAATCCCGCCATCGTACGTTATCAATCACCCCGGGGATATTATGGGGATTGTATGTCTCATAATCTCCCGCCCTCCAATGAGCAAGTACGCTCATATTCCAACCACCAAGAATATTTGATCCTAAATATTCCGGGCCAAAGTTACGAGGTGTACGAATATTAATATGTGCTCGCGCATACGGAAGTGGATTACGCCGATCCTGATATGGAGCCATACGTAAATAATTTCTCATTTCCTGGGGATTTTCATAATACTGAGTGAATCCAAATAACCCGCTTGTCCGAACATCGTAGGTATAATTAACAAATCCCGTTATCCATCGCCCGGCGCGCTTCTCTAATGTAACTTCAACACCGCGTATATCCTCGTAAAAATTATTTTCAGGAGCGCGATATTTTACAGAGCCCTCAAAATTCGTGTAATTTACCCAGCCGGGTTGATCGGTTACATCACGATAATATGCGGCAACCCGCACTAATATCCTGTCCATTATATTATGTTCATATCCAAGCTCATAGGCGACAGTTTTCTCAAGGCCTAACGCAGGATTACCCAGATCAGTCACTAAGCCACTATACTCCCGCTGTACCCTGTATCGCAATGAAGAACTGGCCTCGGATCTGAAATGCCCGTAATTAAAATATAGTTTGGAATTTTCAGTTATTGGATGCGATATTCCGAGACGCGGGCTTATACTCCATACCGGGCTAACGGATTTTCTCGGCAAGTTTTCTTCAAGGTGGTGACCATAACCGGCTGCCAGGTTTTGATCATACATATCATAATCATACCACTCCAGGTTTGGATCGGAATAGTCCAGCCGGACTCCTACGTTAGCAATAAAACCTCCATATTCCATTTTATCTTGAAGATATATTCCTAACCGGTACGGAAATACATCATATACCATATCCCGGTTCCAGGTATCGTATGCAGGATTTCTTGCAAATGATCTTATTCGATAATCATTATATGCTAACTGTACACCTGCTTGAACTTGATGACTGCGTTTCACCTGACTTGTTATACTAAAGCTCAATGAAGTCGTGCTATTTCTTGTACTATCACGCCCTATATTCATCCATCCCCCTATGCCCATTCCGTCAACACTGGTTATTGTATAACCGAAATACCCGAACGGTGCTTCATCTACATAAAATCCATCCCAGAGTTCGTACTGTCTTGTTGTATCTCTATCCTGAATTTGAAAAGTTCTATAGCGGCTTTTGTTATACTGAAGACTGACCTCATAATAGGTTCGTTCCGAAATAGCATTCGTTAACTTTCCACCGATCATCGTTCTATAAATTGAACCCGGGCTATAGTACCCCGGCATAAACGGAATTTGTGGGTCATTCGTAGCAAGGTTTGCGATCTCGGATTGACTTCTTAAAACACGACCGGTCGGAGTTGTCGTCCAGTTGTATGGTGATACCGAATGCACTTCTCCGTATAACCCGGTAATATTAAGTCTCATAGAGGTTGTAATATCAGTAGTAAATCTAATCTGTCCGCGTCGTTGTCCATAACTATCCCGTGAAAGTGGAACGACAAACATATCCCGTTCCTCGAAATAAGTGGCATAAAAACGCATATCGCCAAGTACGCTGTTTACCACAGGGACAGGACCGCCAAAGCCGATATCAACCACATAATCGGGTTTTTGAATCCTTCCATCGCGTCTTCGATGCCACTGCCATAGTCGATATGCTTGTTCCGGGGTGAGATCTGTTGACGGGTCACCGTCTTCTATCGTTCTTCTCGATATGCTATTCCACCCTTCAAAGATAGGATATTTACTTTGCGTATACTGATCCCAATTGGTTGTTCCGGTCCACATAACCTCGGGATCGGTATAGGGTCTGTTAAAATACGAATCAGAATCATATATGGAGGGACCAAAGTGTTTCGCGCGTGGAGGTGAATAATGAACGATGACTGTTCCCGAATATCTGTCCCGGCGTCCGGTTCTTGTAATTATATTGACCAACCCCGACCGAACATTACCATATTCTGCACTAAATCCTCCGGTTTGTATCTGAACTTCCTGTAACGCACTCAAACTAATGGCAGAATAGGGTATATTGGATCGCTCGTCATCAAGAGACAATCCGTCCATAAACATCATCGTTTCCCGTGCACTTCCACCGCGAACAATGATCCCCTGCGCCCCCATTTCTATACCGGCCTGAAGGGTCAATACCTCTTCAAACGTCTGTATAGGCATTTGATCAATTGTCCCTATCTCCACGACGCTAACACTCGCTGAAACATCCGGTTGAACAATTGGCCGCTCAGCTACTATAACAACTTCACCTAAATCAAGGGCTGTCTCATACATCTCAACATTGATTGATGTGGTTTGATCGATCTGAACCCTGACATTTTCCACCGTTACCGGATCATAACCCAGCATCGTTATTCTCACTGTATGACGGCCGGGAGGGACATTCAGTATCCGGTATTCGCCTTCAATATTCGTTGCAGCGCCCAGATGTGTTCCCTCAATAAATACATTTACCCCTACAAGCCATTCACCGGTCTGACCATCGGTTACCCTGCCTTCTATGCTGCCACTTTGAGCTAAGATCATTATAGGACAAAGTAAAAATATTAGTAAAATTACAATAGTATATTTCATTTTATTACACCTCGATTTTTATCGCCATCATTACAGGACCTGCTAATAACAAGTGATTTGTAAATCAACATGATGCGGATTTAAATTTTTGAGCAATAATCAGAAAAGTATTTCTCAAAAACCGGTGGTATTGGAGTCTGATGTGTTTAATAGTTTCACCAATAAAATTATTTGTACAAAATAATTTAGCTGGTTTTTATATATTTTACAAGATTATTCTTAAAATATTTTATCCGTACCCAGCGTGACCACACGACTTCCACGCCCGCGGGTGTCAAATGTTCGTAACTTGATAATTTTATTACCATTCAATATTACAGGTTCGACATAAAGCGATGAATCAACCGTCGGTTCACCTCCATCAGTTGTATAACGGATTTCAAATCCCGGATAAGCGACATTTGCTTTAAGCTTATTATTTTCAATTATTGCTCCTGGCGGCGGTATTCGATATTCATAGCCGCCATTCATGCTATCGAGCCGGCGAAGTTCACGTTGCCCTAATCGATTGGCAAATTCATTCCATGCACTTTCAAACGCTTCAAGTCTTTCGGAGCGGTTTACAATTTCCATCCAATCCCGATGAGGTACCCACGCACGTTCTGCCAGAGGTATTATTCGGGGCAGCGCCATATATTCCACCCGTTCAGGACTTCTGAAGGTTTCACTCCAAAGTTGCCCCTGCAAACCGAGAATATTTTTCCTGCCTTTATCTGTAAGCTTCTCAAAATTATCATAAGCGTCTTCCGGAATTAAACGACCCATTCTATCTTTCATGCCGCTTTTATACAGATCGAAAGGAATGAACGCAAAAGGATCGCGTGTATCTCCAAATCCCGCCCAATATAAACCAATTTCCTCAGGATGTTTATTGTATACAAGGTCAAAATAAAAATTTGAAGCATGCGACATTACGATTTCATAGCCAGCGTTAGCAAATTTGTAGGAAAACCCTTCGGTTCCACCTCCCCATATGTTCCACCATACATACGGTATTGATCTGCCCGCAAAAATCGGGTTGGCTTTTCTACTTCCGGTTTCAGGATCTCTGACCAATAAAAATTCTCCCCATGCAGACATAACGAGGCCGCGTTTCGAGAGACTATCTTCCATTCTGGTAAAGAAATAATTCATCAAATCGTTCGCCGAACTGACCTCGTCAGATTCATCAATAAACTGTTTGCATACAGGAGAATCTCTCCACGCACCAAATGGAACCTCATCGCCGCCAACATGAATGGTAGTAAGCGGTGCACCAGCTTCCCTGTACATATCGATCAACTCATTGAAAATGACATCCAGAAAACGATATGTCGATTCCTGGCATACATTAATAACGTTGTCATTCCATCGCTGTACTGACATATATTTCGATTCATCGTTTGGATCATGTATTCTGTAGTAATCTGCGTCTTCGATTTTATTATCATTTATAAGCCGTTGGTATCGCGCCTTCATCCCCACAAGCGCTGCCCGGGCATGTCCCGGCACGTCAATTTCGGGAATCACTTCAATATGCCGCTCATTAGCATAGCGGAGTATCTCCTTAAATTCTTCCTGTGTATACCAGCCGCTTCCCATCGATGCATCAGGATACGGTCCCGATCCTAATGAGGGCATAAGATTATCGCTCTCATCATGGGTATGTCCTCTGCGGCCGCCGACCTCGGTCAACTCCGGGAAAGCATTAATTTCCAGCCGCCATCCTTCATCGTCGGTTAGGTGAAAATGAAACTTGTTGAGTTTGTATAATGACATCACATCAAGAAGTCGCTTCACTGTTTCGACCGATTGAAAATTGCGAGATACATCCAAATGAAGTCCGCGATAGGTAAATCCCGGGACATCGGTTATGATAACAGCACCGACCGTGATCATGCTTCCCGTCGATTCCCATACGTCTAACGGGAACAATAATCTCAAACTCTGGATACCGTAAAACACACCTGCGGCATCGCTGCCCTTTATTTCAATTCCTTCGCCGGTAATCTTTAACGTATATGCTTCTTCACCATATTGTTTAATGGCGCCATCTATCTCAATATCACCAATCTTGAGCTGGATCCCTGTATTCTCTATCGATCCATCTCTCTTTATAATTTGTGGTTGTGCATCCAGATGCTGTGCAAATGAATCGGATAAAAATCGGACTTCACATTCCAGACCTTCTTGATAATAAATCAATGTCTCACCCGTGATTGTAAAAGATCCCTCACCATTTTCAATTTTAACAGGTGTTGGAACGATATTAACGATTTTTTCAGGTTCAAGTTTATAAAGTTGAGAATTCCGCTTATATACTATGTCCGGTGATGACACGGGTACCGCATCATCCGGATGACGATTTAATTGCTCATCCCGGACAAATGGTTTAACTACCACATTGACCGGCACAATATCCTCACCGGAAAATTCAAAATATGTACCGGCGGGAGCTTCGAATTCTGTTATAACAGAACCGGATGCTTCAAACGAAAATTTTAACCCTTCACCGGGTTGCAAAGATTCAAACTCCCGGGTTGGGTTAAGTTTATAATAATCACCGTTGATATGAGTTAACCGTACCTGCGACGACACACTCTCCGTATCAATTAGACGCATAAAATTAAAATAAAGCGTCCAGTCGTCCTCCAGCACCGTTCCGCTTTCATTGACGAGTTTGAGTTGCGAGCGAAACCGGTTTTGGTCGATAAAATTTGATTCTACCTCCCAATGTAAATGATAATCATACACAACGACATCATTTGAAATGCCATTACAGGAGGTAAGTAAAAGACAGATAAATATATTGAATGATAATATATTATAAATTATAACTTTGATCATATTAATTTAAACCTTGTAAAAATTATTGTTCGATTTATCGGATCACAACAAACTTTCTAAATGCACTATCGCCTGCCCGGTACAACAGCTCACCGGTAGCCGAATCATACTGATCCTCTGTTACCGTGAAATGTGCAATATACACACCGCTTACGACGATTTGACGGGAAGACGTTATCGATTGCCACGTTGCATCGCCGCTGCCGTCGGTATGTTCGATCGTTTCTATCAAATCACCCCGCTCGGTGTATATTCGTATGACGCACTGGCCCGGAACATTGAGAAACATAATTTTATCCGGTTCACCGGGATACTGCAAATGCCTTGCCCGGATATTATACGGGTTCGGCACTACCCGTATATCATCTAACGACCGTCCGGCTTCACGTTGTAAGAAAGCCGGCTCCGTGGTGCGGGTATAAAAACGGCCGCTTTCCAGCTCACCGGTCGGGTTCGTCTCTCCGCTTGTATTGTTGCTCCCGTCATTATACGCGGTAATGTAATAAAAATACGATACACCGCGTCGGGCATCGGTATCTTCGAATCTTGTTACACCGGGTCCAACCTCGGCTATTTTTTGATATGTCGTATCCCGTCTGCCGACACCCCGGTAAATCCGGTATCCCGCAAACCCCGGTTCGCCTTCGGACGGACTGGGCGCCCATTCGTGCATAATTCGGTCGCCGCCGGAAGTTATATCATAAACCGGGGGCGGCATTGGCGGCTGCGAAATGTTATATCCTTTCTGGTAACTTCTGTATGCACGACCGAAGACCTGCATAATCGAATCTTTACCCGTATACACCCACTCGTTTTTAAATTCATCTTTATCGTTTGTTGTTGAGCCGTCGGGTAAGGTAAACGGTCCGGTATCCGACGGATCGTCAAAAGCTCGTTTCCATCGCCGGCCAATCTCATCCGCCTTTTGCCGGTCCAGACCGTTCACTGCCTCTGCCAGCACTATGGTGATGTTCTCTCCAAAATCCACTGTAAACGGTCCGAATGCCAGCCATACTGCAGCACCTCCACCAACGGTTTGACCGGGATCAAGGTGTTGATCCATATATGCTTCATCCATACGATAGTTTCCACCCACACCATACGGTTCTCCCATCAACATTTTATAAAGTTGTTCCATTTGAGGTTCAGTACTTGGCGACATATCTCCAATAGATACATAGTCACCCCTGTGCCAACCAAGTAAAAATGGTTGATAGGGATCGTTGGTTTTATCTTTCCCACTTTTATCCACATGCAGGACACCCCGGCCAACATGTTGAACCGAACGTAAACCGCCATCCCCTGTTCGATCTGGTCCGCCGATATTATCCCATGAATTAGCAGCATTTTGTCCTGCCCAACCGAACCCCGCCCGTAACCAATCAACTATCGGATTATCTTCGGTTATCGGTTGACCGGCATGCTCGGGATAATCTTCTCCACGCTTTGTATACCAAGTATGATGTCCCCACGATTGTCTGTGGCCTATATGCCACGTTCCCTCACGACCGCAACTGTATTCAACTCGAAAGGTTACATATAAATCTTTGAGAGTTTGTTGCAGTACCACATCGTCGCTATACCCGGTTTTTCCCGTATTCTCAAACGTGTACTCGACAATATGATAACTATCATGATATTGCTGACTGAAAGCCAGAATGCGCCGGGTTACCGTGAGTCCCATTGAGGTGTTTACGACATTTGTTAAAATACGATCCGGTATTTGATCGGGATCATAATCGTCGATTTGTTGTAAATGATGTGCCGTTACATTAACACCGTCTACAATGACAGCCGGCGGCTCAAACTTCGCAGTCTGATCATGCTTAACCGGAAAAATTGAGTTTCCTACATACCCGGCAGTAGAATGAATCGCATACGTACCCCAATTGTGGCCGTTTGCATCGACGAAATCGCGAACCCCGAACCAGAAACGCTCGATAACTGCATTATCCTGGTACGGATACCATGCAGGCCATTGAAGCCCCTCATAGTAGTTGTTATTCCACGCACGCTCGGAACCGTACGCCGTATAATGATTTTGTAATTCACCAATTCTGATATGTCTCGTTCTGGTTCCTTCCACCTGAGCGGTTACATATTCCCATGGCAGATAGAGCATTGCTAAAAGTGGAATCAGGAATAGTGACAGAGTTTTTTTCTTATTCTTTTGCATATCTCGTTCCTCTTATATATTCGAAACTGTTTTTAGAAATTTAACCTGAATCCAATTGTAATTTTTCGGGGGTTTAAGAACGTTAACGATTCAATATTTGGATTATTAATATATGAGCGTGTGTCAATACGTTCCTGATTTCGCGTTGCAATTCCCGGATCGTTGTTCGGGTTTGCTTCAAGCGGATCGTATTGTACATTGCGGGGACGATAGTCGCCGATCTTATCATTTCCTTTAAAAACTCCATCTCTCCACGGCAATCTTAAACTTTCAAGATAATCATACCAATCGTAACGATCTGCAAAACCGGCCATACTCATATATTTGATATTCAATGCATTCGATATATCGACAAAAAACTGAAATGCATAATTCATCACTCTAACATCCCTCATAATCCGCACATCTACATTATACCAATCTCTCCATCGCACGTCATCGACTACGCCGGGTATACTGAACGGATTATAGGTAAAGAATTCGCCCGCTCTCCAGTCGGCAAGTACGCTGATGTTCCAATTACCAAGAATATGTTCACCCATAATATTCGGACCGAAATCATCCGGCGTCCGTATATTCATGTGTGCACGGGCGAACGGCTGTGGCCGTGGACGCGATTGATAGGGATTTCGCCTGAGGTAATCCCGCTGTTTTGTCGGATCCTGGTAGTATTGTAAAAATCCGAAAAAGCCGCTGGTGCGTACATCATACGTATAATTGATAAAACCGGTAAACCACCTCCCGGCGCGCTTGTCGATAGTTAATTCAACACCGCGAATATCTCTGTAGTTGAGATTCTCGGGAATATTGTACTGTACCGATCCATCGAAATTTTCGTAATAGACCCAGCCCGGCTGATCCGAAATATCTTTATAATATGCCGCCAGTCTAAGCAGGAATTTATCGAACATATTCTGTTCGTAACCAAGCTCGTATGCAATCGTCTTTTCGAGATGCAATCCGGGATTCCCCATTGAGGTTACCAACCCGCTGTATTCCCGCTGGAGTCGGAAACGCAATGTCGAACTTGCTTCAGACCGGAAGTGTCCGTAGTTAAAATACAACTTTGAATTCTCGGTAATCGGGTGAGAGATGCCCAGCCGCGGACTTAGACTCCATACCGGATCGACTTTTTTTCGCGGGACATCTTCCTCTATCCGGTTACCGTAACCCGGTGTGAAATATACATCGTACAAATCCAGATCATACCATTCGATATTCGGATCCGAGTAATCTAATCGCAACCCGATATTCGCGATGAACCCGCCGTATTCCATTTTATCCTGCACATAGGCGCCGATCCGGAACGGAAATACGTCGTACACCTGTGTTCTGTTCCATGTATCCATCGCCGGGTGTTCGGTATACGAACGAATTCGAAAATCGTTGTATGCGAAATGGACACCTGCTTTTATCTGATGATTTGTAGCAACCTGGCTCGTAATATCAAAATTGAACGAGGTCGTTGTATTTGTTGTGGTGTCCCGTCCTAAATTCATCCATCCTCCGAGGCCCATGCCGTGACTCAATCCTTGTGTCGGTACATTATGTCCGATATATCCTTCCGGTGCTTCATCGATATAAAAACCCGGCCATAATTCATATTTTCTTGTCGTATCACGATCGGCAATCTGATACACATTATGCCGGTTCGAATTATATTGTACACGGACCTCGTAGTACGTTCTCGGAGATATTGCATTGGTAAGTTTCATTCCGATCATATTTCTATATATAGAACCCGGGCTGAAATAACCCGGCATATACAATATGGTACTCGAAGCAAAATTTGCAACTTCCTCCTGGCTTCTGATCAATCTTCCGGTTGGGGTTGTCATCCAATCATAGGGAGATACCGAGTGGAATTCACCGTATAACCCGGTGACACTCAGTTTTATAGAGGGCGTTATATTGGAGGTAATGCGAAGCTGACCGTGTCGATCGGTATAACTATCACGGGAAAGCGGGAACACGAACATTTCGCGCTCTTCGAAATACGTCGCGAAGAACCGCATATCACCGAGCGCCTGGCTCACAAATGGTACCGGTCCGCCCAATCCGACATCAATTGTATAATCCGGTTTTTGTATATTACCGTCACGACGACGATACCATTGCCAGATTCTGTACAATTGTTCCGGCGTTAAATCCGTGGATGGATCGCCGTCGGCAATAGTGCTCTCTGATGCCGCGTTCCAACCCTGAAATTCCGGATATCTGCCCTGCATATATAGATCCCACGCTCCGCTGTTGGTTCCCGTCCACATAACATCGGGATCCGTGAATGGCCGGTTAAAATAGCTATCCATCGCATAAACCGACGGACCGAAATTTTTGGCCGCAGGAGGACTGTAGTGTATGATTGCCCGCGCGGAATATCGATCCGCCGATCCTTCGCGCGTGACAACATTCACTATTCCCGACCGGACGTTGCCGTATTCGGCATTAAATCCACCTGTTTGTATCTGTACATCCTGCAGCGAACTTAGACTCACCGCCGTATACGGTATATTGGAACGCTCATCATCCATCGATAATCCATCTACTATAAATCTCGTCTCGCGTGCGCCTCCTCCACGGATAATGATACCTTCGGCACCCATCTCTATTCCGGCATGCAGTGATAATACCTGATCAATCGACTGCACCGGTAAATTCTCTATCGCTTCGGATTCGATAGAAATAACGCTGGCCGAAACGTCGCGTTGAACAATAGGCCGCTCGGCAACAATTGTCACCTCTTCAAGCTCCAATGCCGTCTCGCGCAATGTTATGTCTATAGTCGTTGTTTGGTTAATATTTACACGGGCATCGACAACCCGCACGGGGTCATAGCCGATCATCGATGCGGTTACGGTATGCGTTCCCGGCGGTACGTTCAATATTGCGAAATGCCCTTCTCGATTTGTTGCAGCGCCAAGAAATGTTCCTTCGACTACAACGTTAACGCCGATAAGTGCTGTCCCTGTCTCAGCGTCTGTTACCGTACCTTCGATTTTTCCCGATTGAGCTAAAAGGAAAAGCGGAAGGAACATTAGTAATAAGATGCGAGGAACTAATTTAAAACTCATGGTAGCTCCATATTATTTTCGTAATTAAATGAAATTAAAATTTGAAACGTATTCATATTATTAAAATGTCAAATGCAGTGATAAACGATGAATATCGTTGAACACCGAAAGTTGTTCTTCTTGGATAGAAATAAGATATTTTTCTTTTTCAGTCTATCAACGTTACTCAATCAGTTTCTTTACCCGCAGCTCAACCGGAGGTAGTAACGGAAGATCGCTCGTCGGCCGGTTCAGGTAAAAATATGCAACGGAAGACCAGTCATCCTCACGATAAAAATTCGTCCAACCTCCCGGGTAGTCGGGACTACGGATATCGGGAACCGGATCCATATCAAGCAGATTGACTCTTCCTGCCGTGACCGGTTGTAGAAGTGCGTCATTATCGATCAGTTCAATCACTTTATTTGTTTGTGCGCCTCCGATCTGTTGCATAGTAACCCGGATATCTTCATAAAACCAAACCGGATCGGGAATATGATACCGGTAAAATGCAAAAAGTCCTTTCTCGCGATCTGCGATCAGGGAACCCTGGCAGGCATGGGCAAACGTTCCCTGTCCCCAGGCAGTACCGATATAATCTTCGGTTCCCGTTCCGACGAGTGTAGGATAATCACCATCTCCATCCAGATACATTTTTACTTCTCCCTCTCCCCACCAGGTATCTTCATATACCGGATTGGTAATAACGCCGATATTTGTACCCAAAAAACGGCCTGAACCTTCAACCGTAGGCAGAATCTCGAAATCTTCACCAAGGGTTGTTTGTAGATCGCGGTTCCAAAATGCATGAAAGTAGAGGACTTCATTATCATGCTGTTCTTTCATTACCAGGTTTATGTCGTAAAATAGCATTATCAGATCTCGTTGTGATTCATTCGTTATCGTTATCCGGGCACTCTTTTTGAACGGCATGGGAATAAAGCAATTAAACGAGCGTCCCTCGGGATCTGAAAACAGAGTACTTTCAAACGGAACGCGCTGACCTAATCCCACACCGAAGAAATCACCTAATGGTGCGGATACCGCCGGCTTCTCCGTACCATCCCAGTACATGTCAATACGGAGTGAGCGTAACATTTCGGGATCACGCTCATTAATCGTCATCCAGATTCGATGGATAATTCCGGCCCCTTCCATATCCAATAGCGTTACTGTTTCTCCCGCAAGGACCTGATCGTAGGCATGACCTTTTGCACCTTTGTTTGCCTTTCCTCCGGCTCCTCTTTCCCCTTCCGGGTTTTCAAAACTTGTCCACCGGGTATGAACATTCTCCGGCATGGTATACAATTCCTGAGAATAAGCTGATAGAGTTAATATGAAAAAACATACTGCGAGTGCGGTAAAATATTTAAAGAATGAAAACCTGTTGTTTACTTTGCTATGAGATTTAAATACGGACATAATAACTCCTATTAAATAAGTTGATATATCGCCGGACAATATACTTTGGTTGGATCGAGACATTGAAACCTCTCAAATACAGATGAATGGCTGACTTTGGTTTTTCAGCGATGCTATTCTCTCGTCCATCTAATCGGTAGGTGTACTTGGTTAGTTGATCTGCGTCTTGAGGACGAGGTCTGGAACTTCTTATGAAAACTAAATTATCAAAATTTTTCCAAAAGGTCAACGGGCAGGCAGGCATTTCGGGATAACGATACTTTTGAAATGTATTTGCATAGTATTTTTATATAGGATTCATTATATTTACATATCCATTTATTCTGAACACAATACTTCTATGCATAATACAATTCAAAAAATTATCAACTCACACCCGGTAATAACCGACGGGGCGTGGGGCACCCAATTGCAAGCGCAGGGGCTCACACAGGGTGATTGTCCCGACGCCTGGAACCTAACACATCCGGATCGTGTGGAAAAAGTGGCGCAATCGTATGTCGATGCCGGAAGCAGGGTTATTCTCACAAATACGTTTGGCGCGAACGGCATCCTGCTGGAAAGCCATGGATTGAAAGATAAAACCCGTGAAATTAATAAAACCGGTGCATCGATATCCAAAAAGGCAGCCGGAAACCATGTCGCCGTGTTCGGTTCCATCGGACCGAGCGGTAAAATGCTGCTTACAGGAGAAGTGACGGCGGTACAACTCCGGCACGCATTTGCAGAGCAGGCGACCGGTCTGGTGGAAGGCGGGGTTGACGCAATTATTGTTGAGACGATGGCTGACCTCGACGAGGCAAAGCTTGCTCTCGCTGCCGCACAAGATACCCGGTTACCTGTATTTGTATCAATGGTATTCGACTCTGGAAAAGAAAAAGATCGAACACTTATGGGCGTCACAATAGAAGATGCAACGTCCGCTCTCGAAGATGCGGGCGCAGACGGTATTGGCGCCAATTGCGGATCCGGGATAGAATCATATATTCCGGTAACAAGAAAACTTCGCGCAGCAACAAAACTGCCGGTATGGATTAAACCGAACGCCGGTCTGCCGGAGATTATAGATGGTAATATTCGATACAATATTTCACCGGAAACATTCACCGAACATGCCCGAACGATCATCAACGAGGGAGCGGATTTTATCGGAGGTTGCTGCGGTACAAACCCGGAATTCATTCGTGCGATGACAGCAGTGCAAAAAATTACATAATTATCACACGGATCGATGCGCCTCAAGTTAATTAGCTGTGAAGTCTTTTATCGCGAAATGTGTTACGCAATCTCTCAGTCGCCGCACCAGGTCGACTTAGAATTCATGCCCAAAGGATTACACGACACTAATAGTTCATTGATGCGTGCTCGGCTTCAAGAACGAATCGATGCAACCGATCAATCGATGTATGATGCTATTTTATTCGGTTATGGTTTATGCAACAACGGAATTGAAGGACTGACAGCCGTACAAACCCCTTTGGTTATACCGCGGGCACATGACTGTATCACAATCTTTCTCGGAAGCAAAGAGCGTTATCTTTCCTATTTCACCAATAATCCCGGCGTCTATTTTAAAACATCGGGCTGGATCGAACGTGGAACACCGGGAAAAGAATTCGATCAGTTATCAATTCAACAAAAAACCGGTCTCGAACTGAGCTACGCCGATCTGATAAAAAAATACGGCGAAGACAACGGACGCTATCTTTTTGAAGAACTGACAAAGTATAAAGACCGCTACAACACATTCACCTATATCGAGATGGGGATTGAACCCGATAATCGCTTCGAAACACAGACCCGGGACGATGCCGAAAAAGCGGGTTGGGGATTTCAGAAAGTCAAAGGAGATATGTCTCTCATTCACCGTCTCGTCAACGGAGAATGGAACAATGACGAATTCCTGGTAGTGAAACCCGGTTACCGCGTCGCTGCAAATTTTAAAGATAACGTAATCGAAGCCGAGCCGTGCGACTCTTCCGGATAGTAATAATTTCAACGGTCATATAATCATGTCCAACCGGCATACAATACATCTAAAACCGGTCAACAAAGTTCTCGAGGTTGATCACGGGACGCCGCTGCAGGATGTTCTGTTTGTACACGGTGTGGAATTTCCCTGCGGCGGAAGGAAACGATGTACCGGCTGTAAAATAAAAGTGCTGCGCGGTGCGTTTCCGGTTACCCCCGAACAGGAGGAGTTGCTTTCGGAAAAAGAATTGACAGCGGGATGGCGGCTTGCATGCTGCGGGAATGTGATCGACGATCTCGAAATCGAGCTTGCACAATGGGAAGCATCGGTGCTTACCGATAACTCTTCGTTCCCGTTTAAACCGAAAGCGGGGTACGGCATAGCGGTCGATATCGGGACGACAACCATTGTCGCGCAGTTATTGGATCTCTCGAACGGTACTGTGATTGCCGTCAACACGGCATTAAACAAACAAGCGCAATACGGCGCCGATATAATGGAAAGAATAAATTACGCAATATCCGCACACGGAAAAACTAATCTTGGCGCTCTTTTAAGAGATCAGATCGAATCGCTTCTTACAGAACTTATCGAAACCACGGAAATTTCTGTCGACCACATCAATACCATCGTCCTCGCCGGAAATACCGTTATGCAGCACTTCTTTTGCGATTTTGATCTTGCTCCGCTTTCACATGTTCCGTTTGAGCCGGTGGAATCGGCATACGGGGTAACCGAGCTATCGCCGGTCGAACCCGGCTGGAGGCACCGCGACGAAACCTCGATTACCTTTCTCCCGTCGCTCGGCGGGTTCGTCGGGAGCGATATTCTGGCGGGCATTATTGCAACCGGGATGCATAAACGAACCAAGTACTCGTGTCTGGTCGATCTCGGAACAAACGGCGAGATCGTGATCGGCAACAAAAATCGTTTGCTCTGTGCATCGACCGCCGCCGGTCCTGCATTTGAAGGAGCGCGCATCTCTATGGGAATGCGGGCGGTCACCGGCGCAATTGCATCGGTAGAAAAAATCAACGGCGCGTATAAATGTACAATCATCGGAGGAGGTGCGCCGCGGGGAATTTGCGGCAGCGGACTTGTCGATGCGGTATCCGTCGGACTTGATTTGGGATTCATAAATTCAAGCGGCCGTTTTGATGATAAACGGAATAGCTGGGAACTGCTCGCTCCGGTCTCCCTCACACAACAGGACATTCGCGAACTGCAACTGGCAAAAGGCGCAATCGCTGCGGGGATTACTATTTTGCTGAACGCTCTGCATATCACCATCGACGATATAGCACAGGTTCACCTTGCGGGAGCGTTCGGCAACTATATCAACCGCGAAAGCGCCCGGAACATCGGCCTGCTTCCTTTTCCCGTCGATAAAATCCTCTCTTCGGGGAATACATCGTTGCTCGGCGCTAAACGTGCGTTGTTTATGGAAGAATATAATGAAATTCAAAGCATCCAAAAAATTACACGGCACATACCGCTTAGTACAAACCCTGCATTTATGGAAATTTTTTCGCAGGAGATGTTATTCCCGGAACGTTAAATCATAATTTAAAAAGGCAACAAAATGAATAAGCTGGAGAACCATATACTATCATCACCTCAAAAACTTGCGATGCCGATCGCCGTCTATCCCGGCGGTGAAATTACAGGGGCGACTGTCAGAGATATCGTGACCGATCCGGAGAAACAATTCAATGCCCAATATGAAATACATAAAAGATATGAGACGTGGATCGTGCAGTCAGCAATGGATCTCAGCGTTGAAGCGGAAGCGTTCGGGAGCGATATACAGATTATCGATAATGAAATTCCGAACGTGCAAGGACGGTTGCTGACCGGTAATGATGAAGTAAATGCTCTCCAGATTCCGGTACCGGGCACAGGTAGAACCCGGGTGTATATCGATACCGTGCGATTATTGGCCGCTCTCGACACAAAACCGTTTGTACTTGGAGGAATGATCGGTCCATTTTCGCTTGCAGGCCGTTTGTTTGGTGTAAGTGAATCGCTGGAATTGACTTTGACCGAACCGGAAGTTATGCATACATTGCTCGACAAAAGCACCGGGTTTCTTATAGCGTATGCACGGGCATTCAAAGATGCGGGCGCAGACGGCGTCCTTATTGCTGAACCGAGCGCAGGATTACTTTCTCCCCGCTCACTCGGCGAATTCTCTTCGGTATACATAAAAAAAATCAATGACGCCGCCGGCGACGACTCGTTCTCCATTGTCCTGCACAATTGTGCCGCGCGGTTACACCATCTCCCGGCGATTTTTGAATCGGGCGTCTCAATACTCCACTTTGGAGCGCCGATGGATATGGTGAGTGCACTGAAATCCGTTCCGGAAACAACAATACTATGCGGCAATCTCGATCCGGCGGGCGTGTTTTTAACTTCATCAGGGCAGGAAATATACGACAACACGCAGGAGTTATTGCGTAAAACGGCAAATCATAAAAACTTTGTCATTTCATCCGGCTGCGACATCCCGCCCGGTGTATCGGTGAGCAAACTCGACGCGTTCTATGAAGCGGTTTTAAAACCCGCATGAAAGATTATACACCGCCGGTGAGCAGTGTGGTATTCTTCACAAACGGTTCTTTTAAAGCCGGATAAAGCTGTCTGTAGAGATGGTACGCATTATCATATATTCCTATATTTGCCTTGTCCGGCTCATTTCTATCGCCAATCTCGATAGCCGCTTCACAGATCTCCTCAACCGTTGAGTAATATCCCGTTCCGACGGAAGCGAGCAACGCGGCGCCATACGGAGCTCCCTCGGTAGAGTTGAGCGTCACAACTTCCTGATTAATTACGTCCGATATAATCTGCCGCCATAGTAAGCTTTTTGCTCCTCCTCCCGAAAGACGAATCTGGCGTATCGGAATGTCTATTGCTTTCATAAGCTCCAGACAATCGCGTAAACTATATGCAACACCTTCAAGCACCGCGCGGATAAAATGGTTCCTGTCGTGACGCAACGTTAATCCGAAAAATGCACCCTGTGCATTCGGATCCGGATAGGGAGTTCGTTCACCCGCAAGATACGGCAAAAAGAACACTCCGTCTGCACCGGGATTAACGCGCTGCGCTTTATCCAAAAGTGCATCGTATTTTTCCCCGTTACCGAACGTATCGCGATACCATCTGAGCGATCCTCCGGCTGCTAATGTTACACCCATTAAATGCCATGAATCCGGTACGGCATGACAGAAGGAGTGAAGTTTCCCCTCCGGCTCAACCGCCATCATATCCGAATGCGCAAATACCACTCCGGACGTCCCGATAGTTATGGAGACGATACCCGGCGAAACAACTCCGCAGCCCACAGCACCCGCCGCTTGATCGCCTCCTCCCGCTGCAACAGGAGTACCCTCGCTAAGCCCGGACTGTTTTGTCGCATCTTCGGTAATGTTCCCCGTAATCTCTACCGATTCGAACAAACGGGGCAACCATACCCCGGGAATTTCAAACTCTCTTAAAATCCTATCGCTCCATTTGCGGTTCGCAACATCCAGCATTGCCATACCCGATGCATCCGATACATCGGTCGCATACACTCCCGTTAATTTATAACGTACATAGTCCTTCGGCAGTAAAATGTGTTTTATTTTTTCGTAAATTCCGGGTTCCTGTTTCCTGACCCAGAGAAGTTTCGGTAATGTAAATCCCGGGAGCACCGGATTCGCAATAAGCTCAAGTAAAGTTTTATTTCCAATCCTTTGTGTAATCTCCTCACATTGCTTCGCCGTACGCTGATCGTTCCACATAATGCACGGACGCAGAACATTTCCATTTTCATCAAGTAAAACAAGACCGTGCATTTGTCCGGTTAACCCGATTCCCTTCACCTGATCGGATTGAATATTTTTGCTTTTCAGAATTTGCCGGAACGCTTTGACGGAAGCATTCCACCACTCCTCAGGATCCTGCTCACACCATAACGGTTTCGGTGTACTCATTGGATATTCTTCAGTAGTTTGACCGCAGAGGGTTCCTTTTTCATTAATCAATACAGCTTTTGCACCTGTTGTGCCGACATCAAGTCCGATAAAATATGGCATATCGTAATCTCTTCATTTATTTTATTTCTATGTTTCGATTCTCTGTGAAAATAATTTTGGTTTTGTGAAGCTCTGTTTTTTATTGACAATTGTTCAATATACCCTATGCTTTATAGTATGTCAAATATTTCATATAATATATTTTCAAATTATGGCTCCGCCCCAAAGGTGGTATCACATTTTAAAATTTATTAAATTACATTACTTAACAAACATACAATATTGAGATAATGAGGTCGATAATAATGAAATCAGCAATAAAGATACTATTTGTGATACTGTTATTCTGCTCCTTCTCTCCGAATACCTTCGCATTGCAGGCACAGGAGGATGACCACGAGCTGCTTGTTAACTGGAGTTTGTTCCACGAAGACTTCCGAAACGGGTATTACGAAAGAGCTATACCATACGGCTGGAATGTAATGGAAATGAATCCGAGACGTTTCACGTCATTATACAGAAATCTTGCTGAGTGCTACCGGCAGTTGTATCTGGAAGAAGAAGACCCCGAATTGAAAGAGGCATATGCTGACACAATTATTATTGTATATCAAAAAGGAATTGAATTCCTACCTGATCGGGCTGAAAGTTATTACCTGCAAAAGGCCTACTATTACGAAAATTTTTATAGCCCGCCAAAAGTGAGAGAAGCAATTAATGCATATGAACAAGCCATCAATATAAATTTCGAAACAATTGAATTCGAATATATCGATCGACTGGGCAATCTTTATATACAACATCGGAACACGGACAACGATTATGAAGAGCGTGCCATTGATTTATATCAACGATATTTACGGAAACGTGACCCGGATAGCCAAACGGCCATGGAACGGTTACAACGACTCATTCGCGATCCTGCAGAATTAGTCAACCTTGCCGAAGAACGTCTTCGAACCGATCCCGACAACCCGGCAAACATCTGGAATCTTGTTCAAGCATACAATACAGCCCAGCAATACCATAAAGCTATTCCGCACGTTGAGGAATTAACCCAAATGAATCCGGAATCGACCACATACTGGAGGGAATTAGCGAGGTTATATGACCGGGTCGATCAGATGCGCGATGCAATCAGAGCGTACCAAAGACTGATGGAACTTAATCCATGCGATCGTGAGTTGCCCCTGGAAATAGCCCGTGCACACAGGCAGCTGGAAAACTATCGGCAAGCACGAAGATTCGCACGCCAGGCGCAGCGTATGGATGGAAAGTGGGGTGAACCGCTTATTGAAATAGCTGCAATTTATGAACAGGTGATCGAACAATGCGTTGTCGAGGTTAAAGGCGGATGGGAAAATATGGAGCTTGCCGACCGTGTCATGTATAAACTCATACAGGAATATTATCAGGAAGCTGCCCGGATAGACAGCCGTGTCGCTCAACGTGCAAGAGAACGGGCGCAATTCTTAAACGACCTCGTTCCACGCGATGACGATTACTTTTTCAATCGTGAGTTGATCGTAAATGGTACTATGGAAGTATTCGGCGATTGCTATGAATGGATCGACGAATACATCACAGTTCCCGAACGTTTCAGGTAACAATCGTAACTAAATAAATCTAAAAACTTACCAGTAATGAAGTTGAAAAAAGATGATCAGCCGGTTTAGCAGGCACCCGGTTTCCGGTCTGTGTTCCCGACTGATCGACTTCCCGAATCAATCTCGGAGTGTTATTATAATTTATTGTGTACGCCGTTCGAAGGGAGAATTTATCGGTTAATTTTACGTCGAGAACATTTTCGGAATCTATTCTGTACTCTTCCTCATCCTTCAGATCAACAAAAATATTTGTCTTCAGGCGATATCTGATATTGGAGTTTAACCGCAATATCATTTCCGGTTTTAATACGGCCGAAAATTTCTCCAGTGTCTGACTGTCATCGACTACAAGAATTTCCCGTGCATAATCGATCCCGAGCGGAAGATTAATCTATTTATATATACCAATTAAGTCAAGTAAGAAGGCATATTGTAATGCTACTTCCCGTAATGTTTCAAAACGGCCGCTTGCGCCTCCGTGCCCCGCTTCCATATTCGTGTAAAGGAGTAGTATACTGTCGCCGGTATTTTTTACTCTAAGTTTTGCAGTCCACTTGGTCGGTTCCCAGTACTGCACCTGCGAATCATGTAACCCCGACGTAATTAACATATTCGGATACTCCTGCGGAACGACGTTATCGTAAGGAGAATAAGAAAGCATATACTCATAGTACCCGGGATCGTTGGGATTTCCCCATTCATCATATTCCTCGGTTGTGAGTGGAATACTGTCATCGAGCATTGTAGTCACGACGTCAACAAATGGAACCGTTGCAATAATTCCTTTATATAGATCCGGCCGCATATTTACAACCGCGCCCATTAACAACCCGCCTGCGCTTCCGCCTTGTGCAAATGTTCTCTCCGGACTGCTGTACCCTTTCGCATGCAGGACTTCCGTACATGCAATAAAATCGGTAAAGGTATTTTTCTTATTCAACAATTTACCGTCTTCATACCAATGTCTTCCCATCTCCTGACCGCCCCGTATATGTGCAATTGCATACACAAATCCACGGTCAAGTAAACTGAGTCGATTTGAGCTAAAGAAAGGACTCATCGATGCTCCGTAAGATCCGTAACCGTAAATGAGCAAAGGATCAGTTCCGTCTTTCTTAAGCCCTTTCCGGTGAACGAGTGAAATGGGAATTATCGTCCCGTCATTTGCTTCGGCGTATAAACGTTCGGTCACATAATCATTCGGATCAAAATCTCCAAGCACTTCGGCTTGTTTTAACAGTTCTCGCTCGCGGGTTCTCATATTATAATCATATGTAGAATTCGGCGTGGTGAGTGATGAATAACCATAGCGCAGCGTTTCAGACTCGAATTCCCGATTGTTGGCTACGTATGCGACGTATGCCGGTTCCCCAAAATCCAAATAGTGTTCTTCTTCGTTTATTAGATCTATGATACGCAGATGGTTCAATCCTTCTTTTCTTTCTCTCACAACGATATAATTCTGAAATAACTCGACCCCCTCAAGCAGCACTTCTTCCCGGTGCGGGATAAAGTCCCTCCAATGCTCTTTACGGGTACGATCCACCGGTGTCGTCATTAATGTATAATTGGGAGCGTTCAGATTCGTAACGATATAAAAAATGTCGCCGGCGTGATCAATTCGATATTCGAGTTCGCGTTGACGCGGTTGAATTACCCGAAATGATTCGTTGGGAGTATCCGCGTGAACAATCCGCTGTTCGGTCGACAGGGTACTCCTCGAAGTAATAACTATGAATTCTTTCGATTTTGTTTTAGTTACCCAACTCCGGAACGTCTCATCCGGTTCCTCGTAAACCAGTTGTGCATTTTGTACCGGTTGACCGATTTCATACCGGTACACCTGATACGATCTGAGCGTTTGAGGGTCCTGTCGGGAATAAAAAACGGTTTTATTATCATTTGCCCACTCAAGATTCGGAGTCACGTTCGGTACATTTTCACCGAGAATTTCACCGGTAGTGAGATCTTTAAAATATATAGTATACATTCGCCTTCCCACGGTATCGATCGCAAACGCCACAGTATCATGTTCGGGACTCATAGTAACCCCGCTCAACATAAAAAACGAGTGTCCTTCGGCTTTTTTGTTCGCATCGATAATAATTTCTTCCGGTGCATCCATCGATCCCTTTCGCCGGCAATAGATCGGATACTCGCTTCCCTCTTCATAGCGTGTATAATAATAATACCCGTTTTCTTTATACGGGACGGATTGATCATCTTCACGTATACGACCGCGCATCT
>PWYR01000105.1 GCA_003567775.1 Ignavibacteriales bacterium
ATAAAATATCCTGTATGCGGTGCCACGGCAATGTGCATCCGTCTATACAACAGCGGTACTATCCGGTTGTGACATACAGAGGAGGGCAGTGATTATGAGTTATCTGCTGACTTTGGCAAAAATACTTATAGGTTTGGGAGTTATTCTTGCGATTCTGGCTGTATTCTTCCCGGCACCGGGGACCCTGACAATTTTTCTGTCATTCGGACAGGTAATTCTTGCAGTCGGGATTATATTGTATCTAACGGTTGTTATCAAAGACTTGAAACAGAAAGATGTATTGTAAGACGGGCAATTTCGAAGAATATCTAATCCGGAGAAAGGGTTTCTCTTTCAAAGTGAAATGATTGCACACCAAAATATTGCGGGAGTGATCCTCGCGGGGGGAGGGAGCCGGAGGATGGGCGTCGATAAAGCATTGTTGAAAGTAGACGGCATAACATTTATTGAACGCATAGCTGCAACACTTGAACGACGATTTTTCGCACTATATATAAGTTCGAACAAGGCCGACCATTATGCATTTCTCAATCGTCCCGTTATACCCGATATCTTTACGCAGTGCGGCCCGTTAGCTGGTATTCATGCTGCACTAAACCACATCTCAACAGACTATATATTTACGGTTTCCTGCGATGTCCCTTTCATATCGACAAATGTCATTGATGCCTTTCTTGATAAGCTTGAACCGGAGACTATTTTGATAGCCGATGACGGTACACGCACGCATCCGTTGATCGGGATATATCCTCGAACAATGTACAATTCACTTGAACGATATCTACAGAAAGGTAAACGGTACGCGCATGGATTTTTAGAAACTGTTCATGTCAAGAACGTGGATGTATCGCAGTTTTTAAAAGCAGTGAGGAATATAAATACCGTCGATGAGTATTCTAAGCAAATATAAAAGTGTTAAAAATTTCGAATCAAGTTTATTAAAGAAAATACAAAGCAACAAAAAATAGCAACTGAGCTATAAAATAATGAATGGCAACCGGTGTATAAAAAGCAACCTTGAATCTTTTTAACACCCATGCCGCTGCAAAGCTAATTGCAAACCACGCCGCGTAATTTTGCAGCGGTACATATCCCGTATCCCATGTCCAGTATCCTAATTGTATCGCAACCGGCTCAAGAAATATATCGAACAATACGGTTATGAGTCCTGCAGCCGATGCGAAGAAAAGAAGACGTGAAATATAATGCTGCACTATGCACGCGGCGCCCAGAATTACAAATACCCAATTATAGCCGATGACTAACGGTACGCCGAACAGGGAGGGAGAGAGTACATCGCCGTAGTTGTAATCGCCGAATATAAAACCGGTATGTACACCGATAATTTCAAGTGTAAATGTTATGAGATAAGTTCCCATCGCCCATACAAGGAGGGCTATACCGTTTTTCTTTACCGCGTGATATAAAACAAACGTCCCCATTATGAACAGTGTGAACGGCGTTATCGTCACCATAAGATCGAACGTGTGCGGAGATGCGTGTCCTACAATGCCGACCAGGAATATAACATAAATAAATATATATATTCCGTACTTTTTTATAAACGTCTTCCTTTCCATGTAAGCTGTCTTTTTGTGTATGCCTCAACCGATCTCACACCGATAATTGCCATTAAAAGCATCTGAACGGGATGCAGGAGAATGTTATAGAAAGACGATTGCTTTGAGCCGGTTGAAATAAAAAACCGGTTCAATAGAATAAGAATTATCGGATATACAAACAATTCCTCTTCTATCACTGCAATAAACGGGCCGAGAAACACCGATAGTAAAATAAAAAGCATCAGGATAAACGAAATTTTCGATGTATTGAATCCCGCATAAAAATTTTTGGTGAAACCGCTTGCCGCATCAGTTAAACCGGTGTACATTCTGCATGAAACCAATTCGCCTCCGAGCAATGTCATGATCCTGCTGCCTGATCTTTTAAGCGACCGGGCGATCTCCATATCCTCTACAATTTTATCTCTCACCGCTTTGTGACCGCCGATCGTCTTATATTCTATCCGGTTGATTAATATGAACTGCCCGTTTGCCGCAACGAACTTCGGATGAGAAGAGCCGGCAACCAGACGCAGGGGCAGAAATGACAGCAATAGCCAGTTCATCAACGGCACAACAAGGCGTTCGCCGAACGATTGCATAATCTGCGTTGGAAATACCGACAGCATAGAGGATTGTTTCTCGTTCATCTGTGCGACGGCACACGATATCGCCTCCGGTGCGAGCTTCACGTCGGCGTCTATGAACAGCAACAGTTCACCTCGTGCGTCACGCGAAAGTTGATGACAAGCCCAGTTTTTTCCCGTCCATCCATCCGGCAGTTTTTTGCCGGTAAGCACCCGAAGACGCGGCTCGATGTGTGCAACATATTCTGCGATCTTACCGGTCCGGTCCTCGGATTGATCGTCCAGCACGATGATCTCGATATTGCGGTATGTCTGCTGCATAATGGTATAGAGCATCCGCTCGATTATTTTTTCTTCGTTGCGCGCCGGAATGAGTACCGAAACCAGCGGTTTATTTTCGGATCGCGGACGGTATCGCAAAACCGGTTTTGTGATCAGGTTATAGAACGCTACCGCAGTTGATAAAAATGATAGTGCGAGTGTAAAAATTAGTAAAATAGATATCATTGTTATACAGTTTACATAGTTTTGGTTTGTAATGCCGGATGGTGTCCGGCATACGCGAAACACCGTTTCGCATTACATAGATCAACCAAGCAAATCCACCAAAAAATATTTATCAAGTGCCGCTCTGTCGAGTTTATCGAGATTCTTATAAAATTCCGTTTCAAATAAACCGAAATCCCCCGCAACTTCATCTCCCGGCAGCGGATCGGCAAAGCGGGCGTACACGTTCGGGTGTTGCTCTTCACCGTATTGTAGTTTGAATGCAGCCGGAACAACCGATACCGGCAGCGTTATGTTTTGTAATACCCGCTGCAATCCCGGTTTTAATTTTAGAGGCCGTTTATCATACGGCTGAATCTCACCCTGCGGATAATATACGACAAGATGTGCGGGATCGTTCAGTATATGTTGAGTATATTGAAGTGACTCCGCAATACTTTCCTTATTGTTTATATTAATTGAATACGCCCCGAGTTTCCGGAAAAACCAGAAGCGTTTTAATTGTTCTTCGAGCATCATAATGTACAATTTCCGGTTGCTATACCGCCGCATCACGTAATCGATAAAAAAACCGTCCCACCACGAAAAATGGTTTGGCGTAATAATGAGTCCGTTATATTCGGCGATGTGCGGGGGCTCGTTAACAAGATAAAAATGCGAGAAATTCTTTCGCAACAACCGGTTAATATACGGATTAAAGAGCATTCGCGCCCACCGTTTATGTTCCGCACGTATCATTATCGTAGTCCGTACCGGTTGATGATTTTTCCGGCGGTTATCTTCCCGGATAAAATTACAAGGGGTATCCCGCCGCCGGGGTGCGCACTTCCTCCGCAGAAATATAAATTCCGCCAATCTTTCGATTCATTGCGTTGCCGGAGAAAAGCGGCAAACCGTGAGTTCGAGGAAATACCGTATAAGCTGCCGTGTAAACTACCCGTCTGCCGTTCGATTGTTAACGGCGTCAATATTTTTTCAAAGACTATTTTCGCGTCGATATCTTTACGCAACGCCGACGATAATTTCTCGATAATAATCTTTCTCATTCTCCGGGTTTCGCTCTCCCAGTCCTGCCCCGAATCGAAGGGAGTATTGATCATCACAAACCAGTTCTCATGCCCGCGGGGTGCATCGGTTTCATTAAATCGGGATGAGATGTATACATATACGGTCGGATCGTCCGGGCATTTACGGTGTGTAAAAATATCATTAAACTCGTCTCTGTAATTCTTTGAGAAGTAAATATTGTGTGTTTCAAGTTGTTCCGTCCTGCCCTTTATTCCCCAATAATAAACCAGAGCCGAAGACGACGGCTCTTGCTTAAAATACCGCCGTGTTTCTTTTCCGTGCGCAGCATCCAATAGATGTGTGTATGTGTAACCGGCATCAACATCTGAAACGATGTAATCGTAATCCGTAGTAGATGTGTCGGTGGCTATACCGGTTACGGAATTATCTCTGTACTGTATCTTATTTACTTTTGTATCGAAACAAAAAGAAACCCCAAGCTCACGCGCGATTTCCACAAGCGCAGCGGGTATCCGGTGTATCCCTTCTTTAACGATATAACCGCCGAGATTGTATTCTACATGCTGGATAATGTTCAATGTCGCCGGGACCCGGTAAGGATTCGATCCGTTATAGGTAGCATACCGATCGAATAACTGAATGATTTTATGATCGGTGAAGAACGATGCATTAGCCGAGTGCATTGTTCTGAACGGATCGATCCGGTGCAGACTCAGTAATGTTTTAAGAGCCGACAGGGTTAAAAGATTTTTTAGCTGCCTGAAATCTTTGAAGAGAAAAAGATCTGCGGTGCGCTCATATATTTTTTGACAGTAGACGAGATAACGATGTACCTGACGAGCGGTATCGTCCGAAACGCGATCGATCTCCTTTGCAAATCTGTCTGTGTCGGAGAATGCGTCGAGTTTGGTCCCGTCGGGATAAAAATATCTGCAAAGGATTTGTAATTTTTCAAGAGTAAGATAATCCTCAATATTTTTTCCCGCGTGGGTAAAGATATCCCGAAGCACAAACGGCATTGTTAATAATGATGGACCGGCGTCGAATCTGAACCCGCTGTCATGAATAACACCTGCTTTCCCGCCGGGGTACGAATTTTGTTCATATACCGTTACCCGTGCACCCGCCCGCGCAAGGTAAATCGATGCTGTAAGTCCGCCGAACCCGGCGCCGATAATCGCTATCGAAGGTGAGGTTGCCATCGGTTAAGCACCAGTCTAAATATAAAAACATTAAAGCTCAGCATTGAAAAAGAGTAAAATAAATCCTCGAGTGGAATGGTAATTATTCGTATGCCCGAAAAAGCGTCGGCGTCGTAAGTGACAATGGGTACCGATGTGAGAATACCGTTTATAAACAGGAACGGAACAAATGTGAGCATGATATACACCCAGTAAACTTTCGACCTGATAAGTTGTGGGTAGAGCCAATGACATAGTATAAAAAAAGCAGCGGTAAATAAAAAGACCGTTTGCGTATAGTGCTGACCGCTATTCATCAATGCGATGATAAGAAACGGGACAGGGAGCAAAGTCACAAACCATACCGGCATACGAAGCTCACGATCTTTTAGCGATGAGCGAACTACTTCATACATAAAAAGGCATGCATAAGGTACGGTGATAAAGAAAAGCATCTCCTCGACCGGAAGCCCGAATAGGCGAATAGCAAGAACGTGATCCGGATTGAACGCCCAGTCCCCCCGAGCAGTTGCTATACTATCCCAGATGATGTATACGGTCCCGACCACGATGATAGACGCAACTACGGAGGGATATTTGCGATAAAAACGTACCTTTTTTTCAAAGGAAAAAAGTAAAGGAATAAGAATGATAAGTATATTAATCAGAAGATAGCTGCTCATATTCCTTTAGCTGTTGTGCAAGTGTTTCCAATTCATTCTGTTGTTCTGCGCCCAATCGTTTCGATTCGATGACAAATTTGATAACGTTAATCGCTGTTTCAGAATCAAGGTCGGAATATTTCTTTTCGACGGTAAGCAGCGTGAATACCGCGTTGGTATCTTTTTGCAATTTTTCTGAAAATCCAAGGAACGAAGGGATATTATGCAGAACGGAGAATCGTAAAAATCTGACTTCCAGGTTGTACGGACCGTATTTGACTGCCTCATCAAGATTCCTTAGTGCGGTGCGAAGATAAGAAATTTTTGAAAAAGGATTAAAAACGTGTTTTGCTTTAAGCGCGTTAAGCACGCCGTAATATGCAAGCAATACCGGTTCATCGTGCAGGAATTTTTCAGAGAAGTTCGATTCGATGAATTCCATCGTTCGTTTTGTCTGCGAATGACTTTCGATCGATTCATAAAAACCCTGCCGGATAAATATCAGCGTCGAGGTTTCCAAAGTATCCGAATAGGAGAATGGCAGCGATCCGGCAAATCCGGGAAAAATGATTAACGGTGCAATCAGTACATAATAAAATAAAGTTTTTTTCATATAATTATCTAAGAAATCGGACAGTAATAAATGATCTAACGAGCAAAAGGAGTTTTGTCAGATCGGAAATCCGTACGCGTTGCTCCATGAGTTCATTGATGCGTTTTTTTCGTATTTTCTTGAAAAGGACATAATAATACAAATACGCCGAGTAGACGCCGTGTCTCGCCCCGACCGGTAGACGCACAATACCCGGTAGTGCTGTTTGGAATTCTTCTTCGATTTCCGATTCAAGTTTTTCTTTTTCATCATCGGTCATTGCAGATTGTTCATTAATCCCCGGAAGGTATATTCTGCCGCGTTCATCCATGTCGCTTTTCATATCCCGCAAAAAGTTTACTTTCTGAAATGCCGAGCCGAGTGCACGAGCAGGGTTAATCAATTGCCGGAAGAGTGTATCGTTGCCGTCGCAAAATATTTTTAAACACATCAACCCGATGACTTCGGCAGATCCGTACACATACTTGTTGTAAAGCGAGCGTTGGTAATGTTTATTGCTTATGTCGAGTTCCATGCTGTGCAGAAATGCATCTATATATTCGCGATCTATATTATATCTGATAACGGTTTTTTGGAATGCATGCAGGACGGGATTTGTCGAAAGTCTTCGCTCGACCGATTTGTATGTGTCGCAGCGAAACTCCTCAAATAGTCTCGGCTTGTCCTGATCGTGAAATGTATCGACGATCTCATCGGCAATACGCACAAATCCGTAAATGGAGTATATCGCTTCCTGATATTTCGATGCAAATGCAACTATACCTAAACTGAATGAGGTGCTGTAATGTGTTGTTACCAGTCTGCTAATCCGGTAACTAATTTTTGAGTACAGATCCATTGTCTTTTAATATTCTTTCCAACACTAATTTAGAGCTGATAATAACCATAGGTAAACCAGTGCCGGGCACGGTGGATGCGCCGACATAATAGAGATTGGAAAACTTTTCGTCTTTGTTGCGTGGGCGGAAGGCGCCGACTTGATTCATACCGTGTGCCAGCCCGAGCCCGGACCCTTTATACAGGTTCAACATCCTCGCCCAATCATCGGGGGCGAGTGTAATACGCACCAAAGTGTTTTGAGGGATGTCGAAACCGGTTCGCGTTGAAAGATCACTGATGATGGTATCGGCAAGCTCGTTTTTGTCAGTCCAGTCTTTTTTAAATCGTAAATCCGGAACCGGGCAAAGAATTAGCATATTCTCGCATCCATCCGGTGCGCATTGGCTGTACGATTTCGTCGGCACATTTACATAGTAATACGGTTTCTGCGGACTGATCGACGATGTAAATATTGTATCCGCATATCCGCGAAAATTGCTGCCGAGAAAATAGTTATGGTGCATAAGTCCGTCTATTTTTCCCTTCAGTCCGAGATAGATTGTGAACGGTGCAAGTGTCCAATCCATTTTATCGAGCCGTTTTTCGGAGTATGAGGGACGTTGTAATATGGCGCCGCGAAATCCTGCGGCATCGGCGTTGGATATGAAGAGATCCGCCGTCCATCGTTTTCCGCTTTGATTGATAACTGCATTAAGTTTTCCGTTAGAATTTTCAATACCCGTAACCTCGGTATTATATATTATTTCAACGTTTCGTTCTTCCAGAAGCTTAAGCATCTCTTCGACAAGCCGGTACATACCCCCGTCGATCTTCCAATAGCCGTCGTGTTTGAGTTCGGTGTAATTAAGAATGGTATAAATGGCCGGTGTCTGAAACGGCGTCGAACCGAGAAAGAATGCAACAAGGGAAAAGATAATCCGGATTTCTTCCGATGAGAAATTGTTCTCGACTTCTTTCCACATATTTCGCAACAGGAACGGCAAATGCTTCGGCGGCACCCGTGTCAGCTTGAGAATATAGTCGAGTTTATTTTTAAAGTTTTTTTTCACGACACGGTATTCGGTATCGTGAAAAATTTGTCCCGCACGTGCAAGATACCGTTCTGCTTTTGCCGCAAGATCCGGTTCGATGCCGGAAAATTCCTCTTCCAGTTTTTGTAAATCTTTCCAGATGCGAAACGGCTTTTTTCTCCCCTCAAAATAAACCTGGTAGATTGGATCGAGCGATTGCAATTGTACAGGATTTTCGATGCCGCAGCTTGAAAAGAGTTCACTCAGCTCATAGCTCATGCTCATGAACGACGGACCGAGATCAAAGGTAAATCCGTCTTTTTTTATTTGATTGAGTCTGCCGCCTGCTGTGGTATGTTTTTCGAGTATAGTTACTTTGTGACCGATAGTTGATAGGCGGAGCGCCGTTGCTAATCCGCCTAAACCCGATCCGATTATAAGTGTATTCAATTGTATTCACTTTTCTGCAAATAATAGGTTAGTTCAAAATAATAAACCAATATAAAAAAAACAAAGTTCATTTCACACAATTTACTTCTTAAAAAGCCGCAGCCATTCTTCAATCGATAAGTCATCCGTAGTTGGTTTTTCCGGATCATTCGATTCACCGGATTGTAATGTTTCTTTCAGAAAACGCCGAACAGGTAGTACCTCGCAACTATGAGCACGTGCATACCTCTGAATTTCAGCGTCGTCGGATACCACAATTAGATTGCGCGGATTTTTAGAGCGTGCAATGAGCGATTTTATCAATGCATCTGCAGAGCGGTTGTAGGAAAACGTGACCTGAACGTTTTGTATACTCGACGCAATATTTCCCGGTGGAGCACCGTCAAAGAAAATAGAGCATTTTTTCTTCTTCCCGGAAATAATTCGCTGACAGCGAACAATGAGCATGTTGAGAGCACGTGCAGGGTCGGTGGAAAGGGTGGTTTTAAATTCCGTGTCTTTAAAAAGGATATTATGCCCGTCGAGTACGTAATGTCGCATTATAAAATTGCAATAAATATTAAAATTACACAAAATATCATTAAATATAGTAAATATATTTGCATTTTTCATTTTTTTCATTTTCTTGTACATATAGACAAAATTTTCCGGAACAGTAATTATTAATACTACGGAGGATGTATATGAAAATGGAGATCAAGTCCGATACGCCGTTGAGTGTTTTGTTGCATCTTCATCCTGAAGCCGAGACGGTGTTGAAGGAGCATTTTAAAAATATCAAGTTTACAAGCATCACAGAACGAGTCAAAACACTTGAAGATATTTCGAAAGAAGAAAAAGTGGATGTCAACACCATTTTGGAGGAATTAAAACAAAAACTGGAGACATAATCGACAGTGCTCTTTCCAATTTGATAGAGGTATCCCTACGTGAATGCAGAAACAATCAGTCAATTATATCGTAAGCGATTTGCAAATAGATCTCTCATTCTTGTATCAAACCGGGAACCGTATATACATCGAAAAACAAAAACAGGAATAAAAGTCGATACACCCGCCGGCGGATTAACGTCGGCGCTGGATCCGGTTATGCGCGCGATCAAGGGTACGTGGATTGCATGGGGTAGCGGGAGCGCCGATAAGAAAGTTAGTGATGAAGAAGGAAAGGTAATGGTCCCGCCCGATGATCCGTTGTATACATTGAAACGAGTCTGGCTCGATCAAAAAGAGGTCGATGGGTTTTATTACGGATACGCAAATCAGGCATTATGGCCGTTGTGTCATATGCTTATCGAAAAAGCACGCTTCCATCAGCGACATTGGCGGCGTTATTTTGAGGTGAACCGGAAATTTGCCGATGCGGTCATTCCCGAAATAAAAAACAAGAAAGACATTATCTGGATTCAGGATTATCATTTTACAGTCTTACCGTATATGCTCCGTACGCGGGCGAGGGATTTAACGATTGCAATGTTCTGGCATATTCCCTGGCCGCCGTGGGAAATCTTTCGGGTTATACCACAGCGTATCGAAATCCTGAAAGGTATGCTCGGATGTGATTTGATTGGATTTCATATAAACCGCTACTGTCAAAATTTTTTGGAATGTGTCGAAAACGAGATGGGGGCAGAGATCGATTGGGATAAGAACACCGTTTTCTATGAAGGCCGGGATACCCGGCTCCTGCCGCTCCCGATTAGCATAGATTTTAATACATTTGAAGAAATGACCAGGGAAGCTACTGCAAAAACAAACCTGCCTGATATTAGAAAGAAATTAAAATTAGAAGGTAAATATGTCGGTATCGGCGTCGACCGTCTCGATTACAGTAAGGGAATTACCGAGCGTATCCGGGCGATTAAACTATTTCTTAAAAAGTATCCTGCCTATCACGAGCGTTTTACATTTATTCAAATTGCCGTTCCGTCACGAACGAAGATACAGGAATACAGCGAATTGAAAGTGCGCATCGAAAAAATGATCGATGAAATTAATAAGGAATTCGGCACGGAGTATTGGACGCCAATAATTTATTATTCAACGAACGTGCCGCATAAAGAATTGGTCAATTATTATCGCATAGCGGATATAGCGATAGTAAGTTCAATCGTTGACGGTATGAATTTAGTGGCAAAGGAATATATAGCATCGCAGGTTGATGAGAAGGGGGTCCTTATTCTCAGTGAGTTTGTCGGTGCAGTAGCGGAGCTTAATAAAGCAATTATTATAAATCCGTTTGATGTTGAGCACTTTGCTGATATGATTCGAAGAGGATTGGAAATGCCGGAGGAAGAGAAAAAACGTCGGATGCAGAAAATGAGAGCTTACGTTCAAACACACAATATTTTCGATTGGATTAATGACAATCTAAATGCAGTACAAAAAGAAACACTTTAATGAACACAAGGAGATTGCTATGCCACCGGAGAAACGCAAAATTAAAAAAGTTCTCGACGATCTCGATACGGTTGAGGCGAATCTGTCGAAACGAAAGAATGTAAATCTCTTTTTAGATTTTGACGGTACAATCGCACCGATAGCGCCGACGCCGGATGAAGTTAAAATTCCACCGGAAATTATCACTATCCTTGAAAAAATGCGGGAATATGATCATGTATTTATTGCAATCATTACGGGTCGTTCAGTTGAAAATGTCAAGGATATCGTGAATTTAAAAAATATTCATTATGCAGGAAACCACGGACTCGAGATTAGCGGCGTAAAACGGACTGAGATCGTGTCGAATGCAGCACAGATAGTTCGTAGTATAAGTAAAATCTCGGATGATCTGAATAAAGTTCTCCTAACCGTTCCCGGCGCCTGGGTTGAAAATAAATCCCTTACTGCCAGCGTCCACTACCGGGAGGTCCCCCCGTCACATATCCCCGAATTGAACCGGCTTGTCGGAGAGATAACTGCACGCTATATCGATCGCGGTTTAATCAAGCTGACGCGCGGGAAAAAAGTTATCGAAATTCGTCCGAATATCAAATGGCATAAGGGCAAGGCGGTAAATTGGATGCAGAAAAATATTGCAAAGAAAAGAGCTACCAACATATATATCGGCGATGATGAGACCGATGAAGATGTATTTAAAACATTGAATTCGTCCGTCACAATAAAAGTAGCCCGGGATTCGAAAGTGAAAACCGAAGCTCACTATTATGTTAATAATCCCACTGAAGTCCGTTACTTCTTGCAATGGCTTCTCGATAAAGTAACTTCCTTGAAATAATTCATCAATAACATATTGCTTAAGAGGTTTTGTACGTGAACAATGTATTCAGTTTTTTCACCGAACGCCGGCTTGTACAAGCCACCGGCCAGCGTGCGGTTACCGTTCGTGAACTTCTCGCACACATGAAAAAGGTAGGCGGTGCTGCTATTTTTTATCATACGCATGCTTCGTACCTGGAACACCATTTTGTTCGGAAGCGCTTTTACAATGACTTTGCTACCTGGGTTTCCGAATCACTGCAGGAGCATAAACTTGCCGAACAAATTGCCGGTATCGATATTATGGATTACACAACGATACGCGACCTGCGTAATGATCTTATCCGGACTATTCAGAATCATTTAAATGAACGAAAAGGAGAGCGCGCGCGTAAAGCGCCTCCGGGCGAGGAGTTTCATTTCTGTAAAGCAAAGAGTTTTGTGTTTCCGACCGGATTGGAAGCACGGTCGGTTCCCGAATTCTTCGAATGTCTCGGCAAGATATCACCGTTATCGCTGTATTATCATGTATTTGAATCGCGCTTACGGCTTCAGCGCACAACAAGTGATTTCTCCGTGTGGCTCACCGATATGGGTGCAAAAGAAATAGCCGATAAAATCAACCGGCTTGATCCGTATGCGTTTACACTTGAGGAACTCCGGGAACGGATAATCTCATTATATACGTGAACCTTCTTACCGTAAAAGTATTATCATATAAAGGAAGCAATGCATGTCTATTTCCATCGAAGCATATCGGCAGATTGTCGGAACACAGTTTATTGACGAGTTATACCGGATAGCCGAACATATTAACGGAAGATCGATCCAGCATATTAATTCAACACCGGTTGGAGGCGGCGTTGCGGAAATATTACACCGGCTTGTTCCGCTCACCAACGAACTCGGGGTAAAAGCAACCTGGGATGTCATTAAAGGGAGTGAGGAATTTTTTAACGTAACAAAGGCGTTTCATAACGCATTGCACGGGAGTGGAAACGACATAACCGGCGAGATGTTTGGAATATTTCGCGAAACGACCCGCGATAATCTCGGGACAATGAATTTATACGGCGACGTGATTATGATCCACGATCCGCAACCTGCCGGTTTAATCGCAAAGAAAAATGAGATCGGGAGAAAATGGGCATGGCGCTGTCATATCGATGTTTCGCAGCCGAATAAAAATCTATGGGAATTTTTACGTGAATATGTCGTGCAGTATCACGCATCAATATTCTCAATGCCGGATTTTTCACAACAGTTGCCCATTCCTCAGTTTTTAATTGCCCCTTCAATAGATCCGCTTGCAGATAAAAACAGGGAACTTGAACAAAGTTTCATCGACTCGGTGCTTGAGAAATACGAGCTTGATCCGGAACGACCGATCATTACACAAATATCCAGGTTCGATCGTCTCAAAGATCCAATCGGTGTAATTAAAGCATACCGGATCGTAAAAAAGAGATATGATGATATACAGCTTGTACTTGCAGGAGGCGGGGCATCGGATGATCCTGAAGGCGCGGCTGTCCTGCAGAAAGCGCAGGAAATGGGCGCTGACGATCAGGATATCAAAATACTTCTTCTGCCTGCGTACAGTGATAAAGAGATTAATGCATTGCAGCGCGCATCGACCGTGGTGCTGCAAAAATCTATTAAGGAAGGATTCGGCTTAACGGTCACCGAAGCTATGTGGAAGAGGAAACCGGTCATAGGCGGCGCAACGGGAGGAATTCGCAAACAGATCATCGATGGTGTAACCGGTTATCTGGTACACACGGTAGAGGGCACAGCACGCAGAATCATCGATATTTTAAATAATCCCAAACACGCCGATGAAATGGCGCGGAATGGATACGAGCACGTTCGGAATAATTTCTTGCTGACCCGCCACTTAAAGGATTATCTGCTTGTCATGATCGCTCTCGAACGCGACGGCAGCGATGTGATCGAGTTGTGATTGACCGGGATCATCCCTTCACCGATCCCGCCGTCAGTCCCTGAACGATTCTTCTTTGCAATATCAGGACCATGAAAACAAGCGGCAGCGTAATGATTGTCGATGCCGCGAAGATCGTACCCCACGGTACTTCATGAAGCCCCGGGAACATAGTGATGCCCACCGTAACCGTGCGCATGTGATTTGCGGTATTGAATATAAGCGCGAAGAGGAATTCATTCCATGCAAAAATGAAAACGAGTATAGCAGTGGTTACCATTCCCGGTGCGGCAAGCGGCACGATGATCCGGTAAAACGATTGAAACGGGGAGCAGCCGTCGATTAATGCAGCGTCTTCAAGGTCGGTGGGTAATTCTCTGAAAAAGCTTGTAAGAATCCAGATTGTGAGCGGCAACGCAAAGGTTGTATACGGCAATATAAGACCGGGATATGTGTTTAATAGTCCGAGGTCGCGAAAAAATAAAAAGAGCGGACTGATAATGGCTACCTGCGGGAACATCGCAACAGCGAGCAATATGCCGAGGAATAGCGCCTGACCTTTGAATTTAAAACGCGCCAGAACATACGAGGCGAACGAGCCGATAATGAGACACACAAGCGTTGTAACGCCGGCGACGATCAAACTATTTCTCAAATACCAGTGAAACGGCACCCCCGCGGTAAACACGTCTTTATAATTTTGTGTATATAATTGTTCGGGGATAATCGACGGCGGCGTCTGAAATATTTCACCGGGACTTTTAAATGATGTAATCACCTGCCACACAAACGGAAAGATCATCAATAGCACTGTAACGACGACTAAGATACCGAATCCGATTTTGCTCTTTTTTGTTGATCTCATTGTGTCTTTGTACCGATAAACTTGATATATAATACGCTAATTATTACTACACAAATAAACGTAAGCACCGAGAGCGCCGAGCCGTAGCCAAAATCGAGTGCACCGAACATAGTCTTGTATGTGTAGAGCGAAAGCGATTCGGTAGTGTTACCCGGACCGCCGCCGGTCATAACAAAAATTACGTCGAATACTCTGAATGCATCGAGTGTTCTGAACAACAGCGCAACCAGCAAGACCGGTTTTATGAGCGGGAGTGTTATTGTAAAAAAGGTTCTTACTCTTGATGCGCCGTCAATCTCACTTGCTTCGTACACTTCACGGGGGATCACCTGTAAGCCCGCGAGTAGTAATAATGCCATAAAAGGAGTTGTTTTCCAGACCTCCGTTACAATGACGGCAGTCCAGGCAAGGGCCGGCTCTGCGAGAAACTGTAGATATTCCGAGGTGGCGCCAATCCCGACAAGCATTGCATTGATGATACCCGATTGATCATTGTACATCCAACGCCAGAGCATCGCCGCAACGACCGTCGGCATCGCCCACGGTATGAGCACCGTTGCCCGAAGTATTCCGCGAAATCGTAACGCCCGATCCATGAGCAAAGCAATGATCATGCCGAATACAAGCTCAAGAGCAACAGTAGATACGGTAAAGAATAACGTGTTGAAGAGTGCGCCCATTGCACGACCATCGCGAAACAGGCGGGTATAATTTTCAAACCACACAAAGCTCATTCCCAGATCGGGAAACTTAAGATTTATCTGATGCAGACTGATGAAAAACGTATGAAGAATAGGGTAGAGAGCAATACCGAATATAATAATCGCCGCCGGCGCAATGAAATAGTAAGGAAGATACGATCTCGATTTCATCCTAAAATTCGTACCTCGTAATTCGTAATTACCTTCGCTTCGCTCCGGTGATTAAAAAACAATTCGTATTTTCTGATCATTTCCCGTACCTATCAAATAATGCGAGTACCTCCGCATCGATCCGCTCCAGCGCTTCACGTGCGGAGATCCTGCCGAGCAGTGCGCGGTGTATGTTTACCTGCATGATATCCGATATCTGGCTGTAATGCGGTGTAACGGGACGCGGCCGGGCGTTAATAAAGACTTCGTATAAATCCTCGAAATACGGGCTGCGTTTGAGGATCTCCGGATCTCGATATAAAGATATACGAGTCGGAAGGCGCCCGCCTTCTATTGAGAACTGCTTCATCTGTTCGTATTCCATAAAGAAACGAATCAACTTCCGGCTTTCTTCGGGGTGCTCTGAATAAGCAGATATACCGAGGTTCCAGCCGCCGAGTGTTGCGGCGTGGAGCCCGGGTTCTTTCCCGGGGAGCGGTGCGATACCGACATTTCCGACAACATTCGAACCCGTTGCGGGATTATTTGCCAGTTCCCAAACATAAGGCCAATTGCGTAAGAATATAGCGCGACCGTCTTGAAAAATATGGCGACTCTCTTCTTCCTGATATGTCAGAACTCCCCGCGGGGTTATATCCTGAATCCGGATATAATCTATGAGACGTTGTAATGCAGTTTCCGCTTCAGGCGTTGTCAATCGCCATTCACCTGTTTCATCCCACACATCTCCGCCGTGACTCCATATAAATTCCATGATATTGCAAATCAGACCCTCATACTGTTCGCCCTGGATAAGAAAACCACTTAGGTGAGGTGAATCGTTTCTAATGGTAATTACAATTTCCTGAAGCTCGTCCCATGTTTGAGGTTCTTCGAATCCATATTCTTCTAACAGATCTGTCCGGTAGTAGAGTAATCCGGCATCGGTAAACCAGGGGATTGCATAAAGTATGTCGCGATACGTACACGCTTCTATCGGCCCGGGAAGGAAATCTTCCATCGGCAGTTCTTCAGCAAGATTGTTTAACGGGCGCAGCCACCCGGCCCGGGCAAATTCCGCAATCCAGATTACATCGAGTCCGATTACGTCTATGGATCGATCTTTGCCGGCAAAACGTGTGACATACAAGTCATGTTGCAGTGATGCATCCTGCGGCGATTCGACAACCTGTACCCGGATGCGGGGATAATTTTCTTGGAATTGCCGGATGATTGTATAGTGAGCTCCTGTCGGGTCCCGCCCTACATTGAACGTAATGATGACGGTTTCATCTTTTTCTGCGCAGCCTGTAAGAAACAGGCAATGCAGAATTAAGATTAATATTCCGATGTAAAACTTCATATTCATATTTTTGCGGTTGTTTTTGAAACAGTCACAAATTGCTCATATAGAATGTTGCAGTGGTGTTCAAACCAATAAATCAAACATTCACATACTCATTCCATATTCTGTACAATTCCGCCGTAGCAATCACGTCGCCTATGCAATATTCGGCGATTTCTTTATAGCGTTTTTCCTCGAATAATTTTTTCATATCCAAGCCGGTTACGCCGTCGCTTTTTGGACTTTTAATATCGAATGCCTTACAGTAAAAGTCCAAGCTGTACCGTCTGAACGCTCCATAAAATGTAAGCTGATCGAGGAGATCGCAATGTATCTTTGGATCGTATCGATAGGGGAGAAGGTTACGACTTGGTTTTACACCGATCATTGCCGAGCGAAGAATGAGGAACGGTGAATCAAAACCGCGCCCGTTAAAGGTGATGAACTGGTTGTAGCGTTTAATGTCATCCCAGAACACCGTGAGTATCCCTTTCTCGTCGGTTGCGACATATTCGATCATTCCGTCTTCCGATAGATGGCTTTCTTTCAAATCGGATTGATAGAGCACTTTGCCTCGTTTTGTGTCGGGATTCAACAACCCGATCGCAAGAAGCTGTGCGGTAAGAGGGGAGAGATTCATTTTAAGTTTCGCATCTTCAAGTTCTTCTTCGTTCTTTGCGAACTTGGTGATATATTCCTGCTGTTCCGTATCGAATGATTCGAGCGGGAAAGCGAGGGATTCGATGTCGAAGACAACCTTGTTCATTTATTATTTCCTATTTATTATTAAGTTAATAGTTATTTGTTATTGGTTAATTGTTGCTTCTTTGCACGTTCGAGGTAATTAATGTAACCATTTAGTAGTCGTAATGCTGATTCGATTTAATTTTTTCCTTCAATGTATTCCTGCTCGGTAATATAACCTTCATCCCTGGCGGTTATTAGATCGTCGAGTAATTCAAATAGTGATCCTCTGCTTTGTCGGCAGAATTGGATGTTTTCCTGAAAGTGATACCTACCGTAGCCTTCCGCTATGTTTCTTGTCGGGGAACGCGAAGCCCGTCTCATGTTACTTACAAGATCGAATTTCTCCGATACCGGAAATTTTTTAATCAATACTGAAATATAAATCCTTACTTCTACGCAGGCTTTCCAGCATTCCAGGTCTTCGAAGCTTTTTATTTTAGACATTATTGGCAAGTGACAACCATTAACAAATAACCACTATACCATTAACTATTTTACATCAATCGAAGTATTCACCAACAATCTCACTTACCACATCCCACCCAAATCCTCGTCTTGCAAGAAAATCCGCAAGTCGCCGCTTACGTTTTACCGGATCTTTTGTTCTATCGGTCGCGAGTTTCTTTTCCGCGAGGCGACGGGCATTTTTAAGTTCGGTTTCTTCGTTGAAATACTTTAACTCGACGTGCCGGATGATTGTATCGCTTATACCTTTTTGCTGCAGTTCTCTCCGTAACCGGTGAGCGCCGATCGGCTTTTTGAGCATTTTCGATTCAGCGTACATCTCTGCAAAGCGCTTGTCGTCGAGCTGTCGTTCGTTGTATAGTTTTGTTACAATTTGTTCGATTGTTTCGGGGATGAGTTTTTCACGCTCGAGGCGTGTGCGGATTTCTGCTTCGCTCCGGGGTCTGTATGAGAGAAACCGCAGAGCAATTTGATATGCCCGTGTCATTTCGTCTGCGGTTCGTAATTTTCCAAGCAGTTTTTCGTCCACCGGATCGCCCTTACGGAGACCGTTGTCGATAATCACATTACGGTCCAGACCGACGGCGAATTCTTCGTCGACGTAAATATTATAACGACGCGGATTCTTCTTTTGCTGCTCTATTTTTGTTATAACCATGTCTCATGGTTATTTATGATTTTTTTGCGGTTGCTTTGCCGGTTGTTTTCGTCTGCTTTTCACCATCATGTTTTTCCGGCTCTGCAGGTAATAAATCAAATTTCTTCCGTAATGTTGTATCGATCTCTTTGAGTGTATCGTTATTTTCAATAAGGAACTTCTTCACCGCTTCGCGACCCTGCCCGATTCTATCGTCGCCGTAGGAGAACCACGAACCGCTTTTTTGAATGATTCCTTCGTTCACGGCGAGATCGATAAGATCGCCGATTCGTGAAATACCTTCGTTGTACAGAATATCGAACTCAACTTCTTTGAACGGCGGTGCGACTTTGTTTTTAACGACCTTTACCCGCGTACGATTACCTATAACATCCTGTCCTTCTTTGATCGCGCCGATGCGGCGAATATCGAGACGGAGCGAAGAGTAGAATTTTAATGCATTACCGCCTGTGGTGGTTTCCGGATTTCCAAACATCACGCCGATTTTACTGCGAAGCTGATTGGTGAACATAACCGACGTCTTCGATTTGCTGATGGCGGATGTAAGTTTGCGAAGCGCTTGCGACATTAAACGCGCATGCACCCCCATTGTCGGGTCGCCCATATCGCCCTCTATTTCAGAGCGGGGGGTTAAGGCGGCGACCGAATCAACAACGATAACATCGAGCGCACCGCTTCGCACCAATGTCTCGGAAATCTCAAGGGCTTGTTCTCCGTATTCGGGTTGTGAGAGAATGAGATCGTTCACATCGACGCCGAGTTTCTTTGCATAGTTTATATCGAGAGCGTGTTCGGCGTCTATGAATGCGACGAGTCCACCCTTCTTTTGCGCTTCGGCAATGACATGTAAACAAACGGTGGTTTTTCCCGACGATTCCGGGCCGAAAATTTCAATTACGCGACCGCGGGGGATGCCGCCGATCCCGATTGCGACGTCAAGCGAAATTGAACCGGTGGATATTGAATCGATCTTCTGAATAGGACCTTCTCCCATTCGCATGATCGATCCTTTCCCGTGATTTTTCTCGATCTGATCGATAGCGATCGAGAGGGCTTTGGATTTTGCATTCTTTTCGTCAGCCATGTGAAACTCCTTTAATTCTATGAGGTAAGTGAAAATTGTTTGAGGATTGAGTACACAGAGCCGTCCGGATGTAGCTCGCTTTTCATCAATAGCACAGAGTGTACTTCATTTTCTAATGCATCAAAAGTAATGTTTTCCATTCTTTTAATCAAGTCCGGTATTACGCGTCTGTCCTTTCCTGAACGTATCTTCAATCGTCCGATAGTAATGTGCGGATGAAACTCCCTCTTTTCTCTCTCAAAACCGATATCTGCGCAGGCATCATCGATGCTTTTTTGCAAGATTTCGAGATCCGATGAGAGAGGATTACAACCGATCCAGATGATTCGCGGATTTTTTGCATTGGGAAAGCATCCAATACCGTTATACCGGAGCCAGAAAGGCCTTCGATTCGATACAATTTCAAGTAATTTAGATTCGACTTTTTCTTTTAAGCCGGTATCGGTATCACCTAAAAATTTTATTGTAAGATGGAGTTTGGTTGATTTTTCCCATTTGACCGGGGCATTTATTTTGCCAAGTTCGTTTTGAATCTGTTCTGCCTGAATTTTGAATTCCGGCGGTGTATCGATCGCAATAAATGTTCTTATTTTTTTTGACATACCGTTGATGATAAATTTTCAGTCGGTTGTTAACTGTTCTGCAATTTCTATATTCAGGATTTTTCTCCGGACCAATTCCATTGTACTCTGACTTGCCCGTTCTTTTACTCGTAATCTTTCATCGCCAAAATTGAATTTTAATGAGATGGTTTCGTTTGCATCTGCATACGCTACCCATACAAGTCCGACCGGCTTTTCGGGTGTTCCGCCCGACGGACCCGCTATGCCTGTTACCGAAATACCGATATCCGCTCCGGCGGTATTGCGTACTCCCTGCGCCATTGCCTCGGCAACCTCTTTGCTGACCGCGCCGTGTTGATGAATGAGAGATTCGGGTACGTTGAGATATTTTACCTTAGCATCGTTACTGTACGCGACAACATCTGCAATGAGGAATGAAGAACTACCGGGAATATTCGTTAACCGGTCGCCGATAAGTCCTCCCGTGCACGATTCGGCGACGGCAAGAGTTAGTTGTTTTTGTTTTAGCAATTCGGACAGTGTTACCTCAAGCTCGATTTCACCGACAGCATAGATGTATTTATTTGCTTTTTCCCGAATTCGCATTTCAACTTCGTCAAGTTTTTTATCCGCTTCTTCAATTGTCGGAGCGTTCGCGGTTATGCGCAACCGAACACCCTTCGGGCTGGGAAGGAAGGCAAGCCGTGCACCCTGTGTTAATCCGTTCACGTCGCCGAGTTTATGTGCGAGAAATGATTCCGGTATACCGGTTGTTTTCAAAACGCGATGCCGTAATATTACCCCGTGCGTAAGTTTGCTCAGACGCGGAAGTACGAAGTTTTCTATCATTGCTTTCATTTCGTACGGTACACCGGGCATTACACAGAAATATTTTTCGTTTTCTTCGAACCACATTCCCGGCGCAGTTCCGTGTTGATTCAGGATCGGTGTGGCTTTGCGGGGTACAAGCGCCTGATCTTCTGCCGCTTGCGTCCAGGGAAGGTTGCGGTGTTTCATGAGACGTTCGACATTTGCACGGACGTTTGCATCCGGAATTAAGTCGGTATTATAATATTTGCAAACGGCGGATCTTGTTACGTCGTCATGTGTCGGACCGAGTCCGCCGGTTACGAGAACAACATCGGCAAGTCCGGTTGCCCGCTTAAACTCGGCGAGTATTTTCGCCTCATCGTCACCGACGACCGTCATATATTCCATGGGTATGCCGATAGAAGAGAGTTTCTCCCCGATGTATGCGGCGTTGGTGTTCAAAACCTGACCGATGAGAATCTCATCGCCGATGGTAATTACGTATGCGTTCATAAATTTTGTGAATATGGTTAGGTTAACAATTTTACCTTCATCACAACATTGCTTCCACTATTTTCCGGACTTCCTGTAATGCCTTGGGAAGCTTTTCCGGGTTTCGTCCGCCGGCAGTGGCAAGATGCGGACGTCCGCCGCCGCCGCCGTCCACGAGTTTTGCAACTTCACCGACGATTTTTCCCGCCTGCAATTTCCGCTCTTTTATTAGGTCGTCGGTTACAACGCAGAGCAATTGTACTTTATTGTTCACTACCGCACCGAGTAAACCGATTCCGCTGCCTATCTTTGCCCGCACTGAATCGCCGATGGTCTTCATTTCATCCATAGAATTTACTTCAAGTTGCAGCGTCAGCAGCTTGAAACCGTTAAGCGACACCGCCTCTTCAAGATAGTTATCTATATGTTGTATAGTTGCACGGGATTTATGTTTTGTCAGTTGCTTACGAAGATCGCGCACCGCCTGCGATAGTTCGTCGTCTATGGATTGCCGATCACGCACCATTGATTCGGCTTTTTGTATGTTCATCTGTGTAATCGAATCAACAATTGAAGTATCGATATCACCGAGCGACGGACGTGTTTGCTGTGGTTGTTTTTCTTGTGTGTATTGTGCAAGCTCTTCCTGGAGAGCGGCGGTCTCTTCGAATTTCTTTGTTATATCCGTTTCAAGTTCTTCGGCGTGTTTTAATTGTTCCTTAATGTAGCGTTTTATTCCATCGCCGGTCACCGCCTCTATTCGCCGCACTCCGCTGGCAATGCTTGATTCGTAGACGATCTTAAATAAACCGATATCGTCGGTGCGGGGCACATGCGTTCCGCCGCAAAACTCCACGCTGAATTTTTCGTCGATGAACACAACGCGCACCCGGTCTCCGTACTTTTCACCGAAAAACATTTTCACGTTCGATATCTTACGCGCCTCATCGAATTGCAAAATCTCGTCCTCAACGGTAATAGATTCTTTAATTTTCTCATTAACCATTTGTTCGATATCGCGCAGCTCTTCGGGTGTTATTTTGCTGAAGTGGGGGAAGTCGAAACGCAATCTGTCGGGAGCAACCAGCGAACCTTGCTGATGTACATGTGTACCGAGAACCTGCCGCAATGCTTCGTGAACAAGGTGAGTTGCGGAGTGATTTCGTTGTATGTCGATGCGACGTTGTTTATCTACGCGCGCTGTTACTTCTCTGCCCGCCGGAATTTCTACCGGTCGTTCGAGGATGTGAATATTCACATCCTCTTTTTTCTGAGTGTCTATAACTCTATATGTTTCACCGTTGATTTGTATTTCGCCGGTATCTCCCACCTGCCCGCCGGCTTCTGCATAAAAAGGACTTTGCTCAAGTATGAGTAAATTTTGGTCAATGTGGAGCACTCGTGAGTAGCTATCGAAATTCGCATAACCGGTGAAAGTAAATTTATCCGGTTTAAGAAGTGAATTATCAATTGTTATAATAGTTTTTGAATGTTCCCCTGTTTCTTTCTTCACATCACGTGAGCGTTCACGCTGTTCGGTCATTAATTTCGTAAACCCTTCTTCATCGATCGCCAATCCCCGTTCCCGTGCAAGCAGCGCAGTTAAATCCAGCGGGAATCCATACGTATCATATAATTTGAAAACATCGTATCCCGGAATTATCTTTTCACCGGTCTTATTCATTCTCTCTACAATATCGTTGAATATCTCGAGTCCCCGATCCAGTGTTGCGTTAAACCCTTCTTCTTCGCTTTTTATAATCCGTTCGATATGTGCTTGTTGTTCTTTTATTTCCGGAAAGACGTCACCCATTGTTTGCACGAGCACATCTACCAGCCGGGAAATGAAAGGATCGTGCATATCCAGATTCCTGCCGAATCGTGCAGCCCGTCTTAATATTCGCCGAAGCACGTAACCTCTTCCTTCATTGGAAGGAATGGCGCCGTCGGCAATTGCAAACGTCAGAGCGCGGATGTGATCGGCGATGACCCGTATTGCGATCTGATCTTTTTCGGCTTTGTATGACTTACCGCTCATTTCACTGATAGCAGAGATAAGCGGTGTGAACACATCGGTATCGTAGTTCGAGGGCGGTTTTTTAAAATCGTGCGACATACATTCCAGCGCTGCACATACCCGTTCGAAACCCATACCGGTATCAACGTGCTTTGCGGGAAGCGGTTCAAGGTCGCCTTTTTCATTTCGGTTGTTTTGAATAAAAACGAGATTCCATATTTCGATCACTCGCTGGTCGTCTGCATTAACTAAATTGGACGGAGCATTTCCTTCCGGGGTAAGGTCCATATGAATTTCGGAACAGGGACCACACGGACCGGTATCGCCCATCTCCCAGAAATTTTCTTTTTCGCCAAAGCGAAGAATATGGGACGGATCAATGTCGGTTACTTCTTTCCATAGATCAAATGCTTCATCATCTGTTGTAAAGACCGTTGCCCACAATCTCTTTTTCGGTAGTTTCCAGACTCCGGTTAATAATTCCCATGCCCATTGAATCGCTTCGCGTTTGTAATAATCCCCGAACGACCAATTGCCGAGCATCTCGAAAAATGTGTGATGGTACGTATCCCGTCCGACTTCTTCGAGGTCGTTATGTTTGCCGCTTACACGGATGCATTTCTGCGTGTCCGCGGCGCGTGTGTAATCTCGTTTTCCTTCACCGAGGAACACGTCCTTAAATTGATTCATTCCGGCGTTGGTAAATAATAATGTCGGATCACCGTGGGGGATAACCGGAGCGCTCGGAACGATCCGGTGCCCTCGTTCTTCAAAAAATTTAAAAAAGTCGTTTCGTATTTCGCGTGACGGTTTCATAGGTTTAGTATTACATTTCTATTTGTGTGTGGAGCGCAATTTCTTCGAGCACGCTGTTTACGCGGAGGCATTCCTGCATTTCACCGGTATATACAACCGCTTTGCCTCTACTATGCACCTCCCACGCAAGCGACTCGGCTTTATCGGTCGAACAACGTATTGCTTTGATAAGCTGGGTGATCACTTCATCAAATGTATGAACTTCGTCATTAAAGAGTATGACTTTTGCAGGTTCCTGAGTGAGGACATCTTGATCGTCCTGTTGAATTTCAGTTGGCCTGGTTAGTGTCATACAACATCTCCAATTTATTGAGTTCAACTTACATAGTCTAAACTTACATTATAACAAAATAATTTAATGAGAGCAAATAATTGTCTAAATTGAATTAATTGATGCGCCCCTGTCAATTTGTCATAAATTTATCAGTCAATACAGCCAGAGAAATATGTCAATCTGTCGCTTCACAGAATTACCATAGTAAAAAGCGTTTTCTATGTA
>PWYR01000100.1 GCA_003567775.1 Ignavibacteriales bacterium
TGGAGATCCGGTGATCGAAATTCGTCCGCAGATTGAGCCGCTCAAATTTATCCGGCATCAAATGCGATTCGGTGTCTTCATACCCTGCCGAAATATAGAACCGGGTAGTTTGATCGCCGCCTGATGCAGAGATCGAATATTTCTGTGTTGCACCGGTGTGGGTAATAACATCCTCATACCAGTTTGTATTTGCCAACGGACCTTCAGGACGCTCGGCAAATGGTTTAGCCAGATCTTCAGAAGTCCAGACAGGAGTTCCGAAGAAACCTCGGAACCAGTTCTCCTGCCACTCACGGGCTGCTTCGTGTGACGGGAATTGCCCGAGATTAACCCTCGCCTCAGCCATATAATCCAGGTACTGTTCGGTGTTCAAATAGTCTACAGTCTTCATAGGTACCCGTCCGCCCCGTTCAACACGAGCCGATACCTGAGTTCTCCCTTCGAGCCCGCGTTTCGTAGTAATCATAACCACGCCGGCAGCCGCTTGCGAACCATAAATTGCCGCCGCCGCTTGATCTTTTAATACCTCTATCGACTCAATATCACTCGGATTGATCGAGTTTAACGGCGACTGGCTTGCATATATCGACAACTGACTTTGCGATATCTGGACGCCGTCGACAATGTACAGAGGTTCCGATGCGGCGTTTATCGAGCCCTGACCGCGCACCTGAACGCGAAACGCGCCGCCCGGGTTGCCCGAGACCGACTGCACCTGCACACCCGCGGCACGGCCCTGGAGAAGGCCTTCAACGTTTTGGAGCGGTATGTCTTGAATTTCTCTTGCCTGAATTGTTGTAATTGCGGCGGTTAATTCCCGCTTTGGAGTCACCGCATAACCGGTCACCACCATCTCATCGAACCGGATAGCCGCAACACGCATTGCAACATTGAGGTCTGCGGTTATACCTGCGCCTACCTCTACGGTCTGCGTTATGGTTTGGTAACCGACAAAGGATATTCTCACTGCGTGCGTACCTGCGGGTACATTGGCAATAGTATAATTACCTTCCCTGTCTGAGACGTCACCTCGATTCAGATCGGGAAGAAAAATATGCGCACCGGGAAGCGGTTGCCCGGTTTCAGCATCCGTTATTTGACCACTAATTGCGCCCGGCTGTGCAAACGCAAACTGGGTCAATAACAAAAATACACCTATAGTGTATAGTGTTATTTTGAACATATATTACCTCACTTTTCGTGATTGTTGTGTAAAGTGAACGATGGGTTATTTGTTAGTTAGACTATTTTTTTTACAAACTTGCAAAAGATATTACGGTTAAATTGAGTCCTAATTATTAGTTTTTGCTTTAAACAAGCTATACTATATAGATACCTGGAATGATAAAATCCCCTAAATCGACATAAATTTATTCTAGTCCCTCACACAACGAACCGAAAAACCCTCTCGCTTATCATAGCGGTTTCGAGACACCCCCGACTCATTGAAAGCGAGATGTCTGCCCCAGGAAAAAGCTTTACTAAAGCCCGGTAGAGACGGCCAAAAATAAGCATGGCGCCCTTTAGCGTTGAAGTCCCCATTCAAGCTTCGGTAACCGCCGGGCAACGCCGAGAAACCGCTTTCGTTAGTGGCGCCGGTATTCGGCGCGTCCCATCGTGGATGTGCCGCAGGTGTAGTGCGGGTAGATTTTAATTTTCCTCCCTCATCGGTTCCTCGACTTCCCTCATCGTCGGATGCTTGCTCCGACATACCCAGATACATCTCAAGTTGCTTCCACTCATCGTCGTCCGGAACATGCCAACCCCCGGGACATAAACCACGGGAATCGTCTACCGCAAACCAGTTGTACAGTTTGCCGTAAGAGGCGTCGTTTGCAGGATCGTTCTCGTAATAAGCCCATGCACCGCCGTCTAAAGTTTGCCATTTACTATCTTCAGTTACCTGTGGTATAACGTCGCCGTTGCTGTATCTGGTCGTCCTCAAATTTTCCTTCATCCACAAATTATCACCTATTGCTAGAATATTATAAACATTGCCGTCAATATCGGTAACTGTGTCTGCATCGTCCTCCTCTTTCTCAATCGATAATACTATAGTAGTATCAACCGATGGAATCTCAACTTCCTTTTCCAGCGAAACGCCTGCATCGACATCGCCGGTCACGGTATACACACCCGATTTTAATGTCAATGTATACGGCGTCGTTATAACCGTACGGTAGTCGCACTTTTTAATTTCCAATTTCTTCTTTACTTCATAGCCATCTTTATCGACTACTACAAATTCAACTATATTATTACGTTCAAGCGGTATTGTAATTTCTTTTTCATCTATTATCGATACCGGAGTTTCGAGTTCCTCATAACGGTCTTTCACCGCCCTGATGATAAATTCATCACCTGTGGCTTTACCGGTTGTCATCAAATCTGCAGCACTACCCGGAGAAACGGAAAAAACCGGACCTGCGGCATGAACGCTTCTACCCATTTTTAAAAGTTTAACGGTGCTCGATTCTTGTCCGCCGACTCTTAAAAAGTACACACCGGTCGGGAGATGAGCAAGAGATACGTTAAGCGTGTAGTAACCTGCGGAGATCGTGATTTGCTCCTCCGCAACTCGTTGACCGAGTGTGTTATAAATCGTTGCAAGCATGGTCTGCGCTTCGGGCGCTGCAATCTCAACGTTCGTGTCCTCGTTGAATGGGTTTGGATAATTATTTCCGAGAGAAATAGAAGACGGGGTATCACCCGGTTCCCGCACGCTCGTAACCGGAATATGAAGAATTGCAATTCCATACCGGTCTGTATGTGCGGAATCTACTACAACACCTTCCTTTAATGCGGCAACCAATACGGATTGCAGCGGTGTATGCGTGTAACAATCCTGAACAAAAACTTCGATCGACCTGTCCTGTATATCCCGCGCTGAACTATTTAATACAAAAAGGAGAACAACAACAATAATAATGTAATGATATTTTATTTTCGACATATTTACCTCGCCAGGAAAAAAGAAGCGCCTTTATTATTATGCTAAGAAATAAAATAAAAAGCAACTAAATACTTTTATGTACACTTTACCGGTTGTGCGAGCATTTTCGCCAGCGGGTGAAATAAATTCTTTCCCCGGTTGTTGAAACGGTATGCAATGTCTTTTATGTAGAGATGATAGTGCGGTATGCCTATGCCGTGATAATTTCGCAACCGGTCGTTAAAATATTTCCAAAACCTTTGCACTTTTGATTTATTGGCGTTAAAAGAGACACCTCATTTTCGCGGGATTTCAATTTCGTGGGAGAAATTGCTTTTCTATTTTTCTCCCACGCAGCACGGCATAGATTTGCAGCGTCATGGACACTGACTTGTCTATACAATGCGGAATCGGTTGATTTTAAATGTTGATTGATTTATATTGTGCTTGCAATCTAAAAAGGAGTTTAAAATGTCTACACGCATCACTCAGATGACAAAAAAAGAATTCACACAGCTATTGTCCACAGTTGTTGAAGAAAAGCTCATCGAACTATTTGGAGATCCTGATGAGGGACAAGTATTAAAAGAGAATCTTAAGAAAAGACTCATTCGCCAGAAAAAATCTGTTGCCAAAGGTGAGCGGGGAGACGAATTTTCTGACATGCGCAAACGATTTGGACTGTAACAGTTGTATTCCATCCGCATTTTGAAACCCTCCACATTGGGATGCCCTGCTTCACGCCAATACAATCCCCGCAAAATCATCCGCTTTCAAGCTCGCCCCTCCGACCAGTGCGCCGTCGATATGCGCCATCGACAGGAGCAATCCGGCATTATCGGGCGTATTGTTCTTTGTTATCGCCGATGCACGTAAAAGTACCGTGCACCTAAAACATTGCACGCCAACCAGTTGCAATTGTGAAAAATTTTTGTATATTATAATTAACATAAATTATTAATATACGTTAGTTACACATAACATAATTTCATGAAAAATAAACAGGATATTATTTCCGCCTTAACTGAATCGAACCCATGGTGGAAAGCCGGATTTTCGATAGAGTATAAACCGCGGGATATTTACCAATCCATTCAGAACTATATCAATGAACGCCAGATCATTGCAATCACCGGTATGAGACGGGTTGGTAAGACGACGATTATGTTGCAGATGGTACAGGAGTTACTGCAAAATAAAACCGACAATGAAGATATTCTCTTTTTTTCATTCGATGACTTCAGGACAATCCGCCTTAAAACAATCGTTGAAACATATCAGGAACTTTTGAATAAAGACCTGCATACCGGATATTATTATATATTTTTTGACGAGATTCAAAAATTAGAAGATTGGCATGAACAACTCAAACGGTTATATGATCACTATCCAAAATGCAAAATTATTATCTCCGGCTCAGAGTCATTATTCATCCGCAAGAGAACCCGTGAAAGTCTGGCCGGAAGATTTTTCGAATTTACAGTTCGTCAGTTAACGTATAAAGAATTTCTACGATTTAAAAATATAACGATCATACAACCGGACCTTTACCGGGAAGAACTGCTGCGATTGTTCAATGAATTCATTATGACAAACGGCTTTCCTGAGCTGATCGATAAAAGCAGAGAATTTATCCATAAATATCTGAAAGAAAATGTTCTGGAGCGAATTATCTTTAACGATATTCCTATGACATTTAAAATCCGTGAAACAGCGGTTTTGTATGATATATATATGATAATCATGCATCACCCCGGTTCTTTGATTAAAATTGATGACCTGGCAAAAGAGACGGGAATTACAAGGCAAACTCTTTCTTCCTATCTGGAATATTTACAGCAATGTTTTCTGATAAGGGTTCTATATAATTTTACAAATAATTTTCGAAAGACCAGGAGGAAATTAAAAAAATATTACCCTCAAGTCATACTACCGCAGATAGTGACAAATCCTGATTATCTCGGCCGCGTCTTTGAAACAGTAGTTGTTCATCAATTGAACGGCGAACATTTTTGGCGGGATCCTTATAAAAACGAAGTGGACATTATTAAAAAAGAAAACTCACACATCGTACCGTTCGAAGTGAAGTACTCCGGAAAAGAATCGAAAAGCTTAAGACTGTTTATGAAAAAACAGAACATTAAAGACGGGTTTATCATATCGTATGATAAAGAAACCATTTACGGCGCCATCCAAGTATTACCGTTCTATAAGTACAGTCATATCTACCTTTAATCCCGTAAAGTCATCCGCCTTCAAGCTTGCACCACCAACGATAGCAATGTCGATTTGTGGCATTGAGTGCAACTTATGTATTAACATTAAAATCGTTGCACAAAAAGCAAAAAATAGTAACCACGAAGGACGCGAAGGGTTACACAAAGAACACTAAGAAAATTAATTATAATAAAATCTTAGTTCAGGAAATAGTGAGAAAGTTTAGACCTGAAAAATATTATGGAGAACGGAAAGGTTCTTTATGAACGAGATCGTTAATGAAAGGATTCAAATAGTCAGCATATCCGGCAATTGCACAATCGACGAATTTATTATCATCTCTATCAACTGTAATGAGGTCCCATTGGAAAGATGGGTTCACGGAATGTACGTTAGATAGCTCACACGACACGCATTTACGATTCCTTTACACGTCGGTGCTCAGTTTTCCACCTCTCAATATCACTAACGGTATAATTTCTTTTTCGAAATTCTGTATCAGCTTCATACACGAGCTTCTCCGCAAGGTATTTGCCCAGAACCTCTTTGAGCTCCCGTAATTCTTTTTCCGAACGATGACTCTGAAAAAGTTTAAGTATTTCCGCCTGTGTCGGTGTAAGCTTAGACATAACAATCGATTTTTTTATTAAAAACTGATGTCACGCAAAACCGATATTGGCATTATAAAATCAAGTTTTAAAGGGGTTAAAACCCCTTAGCATAGTGTTAGTACTATTGATCCCCGCCATAAATGGCGGGGCTATAAATCAAATAATAACAACCTCACGCCAACACAATCCCCGCAAAATCATCTGCCTTTAAACTTGCCCCGCCGACCAGTGCGCCGTCGATATGCGGCATCGACAGCAACTCCTTCGCATTATCCGGCTTTACACTGCCGCCGTATTGAATGATAATGCGTTCGGCAGCAGCCGGAGAATATGACTTCGAGATAAGCGAGCGGATATATTCGTGCACCTCATTTGCCTGATCGGGTGTTGCGGTTTTGCCTGTTCCGATTGCCCATACCGGTTCATAAGCGATAATTACATCTTCCAATTCTTTCTCGCTTACATTTTGCAACGAACCGCCGGTCTGTGACTGTACAACCTGATTCGTTATCCCTTTTTCACGCTCTTCAAGTGTTTCACCTACACAGAGTATAACGGTTAATCCCGTCGCTATCGCTTTTTTTACTTTTTTGTTTATGAGCACATCATCTTCATAAAAATAAGCCCGTCGTTCCGAGTGACCGATTATAACATATTTACATCCGGCCTCCTTCAACATTTCAGCAGAAACTTCACCGGTGTATGCTCCTTTTGCTTCGAAGTGAACATTCTGTGCGCCGAGCTTAAACGGCGTATCTTTAA
>PWYR01000091.1 GCA_003567775.1 Ignavibacteriales bacterium
ACCATAAATGCGGTTCCCAGTAAAAATATTACCAGCAATATCGAACCGATTTTAACCTTGTAACCGAGCAGGACACTGAGTCCTCCCAAAAGAAGCATCGCACCGGTTACAATAACTGCAAAACCGGGGGCCGGCACTCCCGAAAAATCCGCATACGCGGTCATATCACCGAATGAAACAAAGTGATTGAAACCGTTCATTATAAATAATACCGAAAATAAAATCCTTCCGATAAGCGGTACATTATTCATGATAACCTCCTTAATATTTTGTTAAACGAATAATACAATTTCTCTATTTTAAACAAATTACAAATTAAAATTGTTCAAATTTAAAGCATATTTTATTCTGTTTCGTATATAATCCCTATCATATACGTTGCGTCCGGTATTAACCGCTGTGTCACCGGGGTCGCTTCCTGAATCGTAATATTCGGCATTCCTTCCATTAACCTGGCTAAACTGAATTCGTCCTCACCATACCAGAAAATCGAATAATCTTCATGGTAGCTCCAATCCGGAAGATGTTCTTTATAAAACTGCACTATTTTTTCGATCGGGTCAGTGGTCACCAATTTAATTTCGGCAAAACCATCCTTACCTATAACTTGCTTTACCTGGTCGGTGGTGTGTACCATAAATACAACAGCGCCCGGATACGGCGGTACATGCACCTCGCTTCTGGATGGTATATTATTTTGCACTTGCTCCTGCTGCTGTTGATAAAATTCGGCGCCTTCAATATCTTCGGGGATTGAAAACACCGGCGCGTACGGTTCATCCTGTGCGTTCACGGATTGTCCTGTAAGGAGCAGCGAAAATATTAACAGAAAGGATAGAAAAGATAGACATAGAAGCTTTCTCATAATTTGCCTCCGTCATTATGTAGTTGCTATGGATATGTTGGTGCGTAGGTTTCGAATATTCCTGAGCTGGCGACCGGACTCGAACCGGTGACCTGTTCATTACGAGTGAACTGCTCTACCAACTGAGCTACGCCAGCTTTATATAAGACGTGCGACGCACTTAAGCGCGTCGCACGTTATCATTAAGAAATATACTAATTTATTGAGGTATATTCAATATCACTGGACGCCGCGTATGATATCTATCTCGGTCGATTGGATCAGCTCTTCCATTTTTTTCCATATATCCGATACGCGTGTGGTCATAATAATGAGGTCATGTTCATTGCCGGTAACATCCATAACATACTTCGGGAGGGTTGCCACTTTATTAAAACCCATTCGTTCAAAGGACTTAACTTCTCTAGCCTGTGTTTCGACAAGCGATAATTGAATGTGTTGAAGACCGCAGCCGGAAGCTTTATTAAGCAGTTCATGTATCATAACTTTACCGAGCCCTTTACCGCGAAATTCTTTTGCGATAACGATCCGTATTTCACCGATATGTCTCTGCCAGCCGAATCGTTTCATATGCAGCGTTGCATCGCCCACAATTCGTCCTTTGTGTTCAGCAATAACCGGAAACACTTTATCGTAATCTATTTCGTTTACCCAGCGTTTTATTACCGCAGGATCCGTTGTATCGTCGCGGAGAACAAGCCGATCGTCTTTCGGAATTTTCTTAAAGAATTCAAGAAGTTTTTCTTCATCTTCCGGAACCATGAGCCGCAGCATTACTTGCTCGCGGTTTTTCAGTTGGATAAATTTCGGGTATTCGTGCATAATCCTTCCTCTGTCCTATTCAGTTTCCTGCACTTCTCTTTGTTTAAGGATTTGTAAACCGTGTTTATAACCGCTCTCAAATGCCTTGATGTTTAGTTCTTCCGTTCCCTTCGGGATCGAATCCTCAACAGCTTTTTTCACGGCATCTTTCTTAAGCAAACCGGTTACTGCCGCAAAACATCCGACAACAACCATATTCATTATAATACGCCGTCCGAGTTGATCGGCAATTCGCGTCGCGGGAACCGTATAATGATCGAACTCCGATATAAGATTTTCATCCACGCTAACCATATCTTCTTCAGTTATCAGGATACCGCCCGGTTTTAGATCGTGACAGTATTTGGTAAACGCTTCCTGAGATAAGCCGACCATAATATCCGGTTTTCTGATATATGGATAATCAATCGGCTCATCGGAGATGACTACTTGAGCACTACAAGCGCTCCCCCGTGCTTCGGGACCGAAACTTTGTATCAATGTAGCGTATTTTACATCGAACAACGACGCAGCTTTGCCAAAGATATAACCGCTGAGAATTACACCCTGGCCTCCGAAACCTGCTATTCGAATTTCCGTTCGTGCCATGCTTAACCTTCGTATGGAGTGAATTGATCACCGAACACATTTGTCAGATGTTCGTTCATTAACTGTCGGTATGTTTTTCGCTCGCGTTCTACAAATTTACCTACAATGATCTTCCCTTGAAAATCCATACCGACCTCTTTCGTATCCGCACCGTTCCTGATCTCGCTGTTCTCTTTATAGTAGTTCATTTGATCAAGCCCGTCGCCCAGTTTGTTGCGTCTGCTGTATAATGTCGGACATGGTGAGATAATCTCTACAAACGAGAATCCGCGCGTGTTTATTGCCTCTTTAATTGCCTTGGTTACATGCCGTACATGGTACGTCGTCCACCGCGCCACATAGACCGCGCCGCTTGAGTCGGCAAGATACGGGAGATTGAAGGGCGGATCGTAACTGCCGTAGGGATACGTTGTTCCCTTCGCCGTGACCGGTGTTGTAGGAGCGACCTGTCCTCCGGTCATCCCGTAGATAAGGTTGTTCACACATATCACGGTCATATCAACGTTGCGTCGCGCTGCATGTATAAAATGATTCCCACCAATTGCAAACAAATCCCCGTCTCCGCTGTACACAACCAATTTTAATTCCGGATTGGCAAGTTTCATTCCCGTTGCAAATGGAATTGCCCTGCCGTGCGTAGTATGAAATGAATCGAGATGAAGATAACCGGCAACACGTCCGGTGCAGCCAATTCCCGAAACGATCGCGACATTATCCAGGTCCAGTTTCGATTGTTCAAGCGCGCGTGCAAAACAATTTACCGTTGTCCCGATACCGCATCCCGGACACCATATATGCGGCATACGCTCCATTCGTAACAATGATTCAACCGGATTCTTTGCTTCCGGTATTTCTAATTCCGCTGTTAGTTCTTCAGGCATGTCCAAGCACTCCTTTTATTTCATCGTAAATTTCTTCCGGTGAATGTACAGCTCCTCCGGCATGGGAGACCAGTTGTGTCACTGCATTTCCAGCGGCGCATCGCTCAACCTCATAAACGATCTGACCGAGATTTAACTCGGGCACCACGAAGGCAGAAACTTTTTTAGCAAGCTCACGGATGTACGATTCGGGGAACGGCCAGACGGTGATCAGACGGATATGACCTACCTTAATACCGTCTTTTCGCGCTTTATTAACAGCAGGTAAAACTACCCGTGAGGTAATACCATAGGAAACAACAACTACATCGGCGCCTTCAACCTGATCCTCTTCGATATGCCGAATTTTCTCTTCATTTAATAATACCTTGTCGACAAGCCGGCGAAGCATTTTATTATGAACCACCGGCGACATAGCGGGATATCCCCGGTCATCGTGCGTAAGACCGGTGAGATGTATACGGTAACCGGCGCCTGCCTTTACCATTTCCGGCACCATCGAGCCGTTTGTATCGAACATACGGTATTCGCCGGGCGGTTTCTCAGTGAATTTCCGTTCAACAACTTCGATTTTATCGGCTTCGGGAATTTCAACCTTTTCGGTCATATGCCCGACACACTCATCCATCATCACCAGCACAGGCACACGGTATTCCTCCGCAAGATTAAACGCTCGTATTGTAAGATCAAAGCACTCCTGCGGAGAATTCGGTACGATCGCGATGATCTCGTAATCGCCATGCGATCCCCATCGTGCCTGCATCATGTCTGCCTGGGCAGGAAGCGTCGGTAAACCGGTTGATGGACCGCCCCGTTGAACGTTAATGAAAACACAAGGGGTTTCGGTAATAGCTGCGAATCCGATATGTTCCATCATCAATGAAAACCCGGGACCGGAGGTTACCGTCATCGCTTTCTTACCTGCCCACACTGCACCCTGTATTGCTATTGAAGATGCAATTTCATCTTCCATCTGAACAAATATGCCGCCTACTAACGGAAAGCGCGCCGCAATTCGCTCGACAACCTCGGTAGATGGAGTAATCGGATAACCGGCAACGAATTTACATCCTGCGGCGATGGCGCCTTCGCAAGCAGCGTGATCGCCGTCGATAAAATGTGCACCTGTGAGTACTGCTTTTTTATCTGCATTCAATGGTAACTCCTACGCTACTTTTTTTATGATGTATCCGTGAATTGCAAAATCGGGACAATATAAACCGCATAAGCCGCAGCCGGTGCATTTTTCCGGATCGAGCAATTCGGGTAATCTGTAACCTTTCGCATTGTATCGGTCGGAAAGATGAAGTGCATCGGTCGGGCAGAACTCAACACAAAACGCACACCCTTTGCAGCTATCGTCTTTTATTATAACCGTTCCTCTGACTTTTTTCATTGTTGATGTTCCTTCCTTGTTCGCATTACATATACTTCTGTTTCTTAGCATAGTGCAGCAATTCATCCCTGAAATTGGGATGGGCTATGTTAGCAAGTTCCTGTGCACGTTGCCGTAAATTCTTTCCGTGCAGATATGCAACACCGAATTCGGTTATCACATAGTGTACATCCGCGCGCGTTGTCACAACACCCGCGCCCGGCTTTAACTGCGGTGTAATTTTACTCACTGTATTATTCTTCGCAGTAGAGGGCAAGGCAATAATCGGTTTCCCGCCCTTTGAATATGCCGCCCCCCGAATAAAGTCGACCTGCCCTCCAAAACCGCTGTATATGCGGGTGCCGATCGAATCGGAACATACCTGCCCGGTTATATCAACTTCAATAGCCGAGTTAATGGCTACCATATTTTCATTTTGTGCTACGACAAACGGATTGTTTGTATAATTGGTTGGATGAATTTCAAAGTATGGATTGTTATCGACAAAATCATACAAGCGTTGCGATCCGAGAACAAATGTTCCGATAACTTTACCGGGATGCAGGGTCTTCTTCCTGTTTGTAATAAATCCTTTTTCGATTCCTTCCACAATTCCGTCGGAGACCATCTCGGTATGCACACCGAGATCTTTTTTATCCGTAAGTGCGGCAAGTACCGCATCGGGGATTCCTCCAATTCCCATTTGAATCGTTGAACCGTTATCGACAAGCTCGGCGACATACTCACCGATTTTTTTCTCGACCTCGGTGTATCCTTTTTTATCCAGGACAGGAATCTCCTGAGTATGTTCGACTATTTTGTGAACTCTCGATACATGTAGAAACGAATCCCCAAGTGTTCGCGGCATAGATTCATTCACCTGTGCAACGACAAAGTCAGCCGATTCCGCCGCGGCTTTAGATGCAACACACTCAACGCCGAAGCTCATAAAACCGTGTTCATCAGGTGGTGATACATGCACGTACGCAAAATTAATCGGTATAAGACGATCGAGAAAAATTGATGGAATTTCAAAAAGGAAAACCGGAACATAATCCGATCTGCCGTCATTAACTGCAGCACGGTCGGCCGGCCCGACAAACAATGAATTATGCCGGAAATGCTTTTCCATTCCGGGTGCACTGAGCGGGTCTTCCCCCATCATCAAGAGATGATTGACCTGAACGTTCTCAAGCTCTTCCTTTCGTGCCGCCAGTTTTTCTATAAAGGTTCCGGGAGTCGCCGCATTTCCGCTCAGAAATATTACATTATTACTTTCGACGTAATTAGCTGCTTCTTCTAATGATATAATTTTATCTTTAAATTTATCGATCCAGGACATTATATTTACCCATAACTATTTAAAGAAGATTATCGACGGGAGTGTACTCATACTCATACCGTTTTGCAAGATGTTGGTTCGTGCATGAACCGCTGTAGGTACATACACCTTTTTTAAATCCGGGGATCTCAGCCAGTGATTTATGCAATCCGTTCTTTACTATTTTCTCAAGGTACGGCAGCAGGGCATTATTTAATCCGGCCGTCGCCGTTCGCGCAACAGCCGCGGGCATATTCGGTACACAGTAATGAATAACGTCATGCATGGTGAATACCGGTTCGACGAAGGTTGTGGGTCTGCTTGTTTCAACACAGCCGCCCTGATCGATAGAAACGTCGACAATGACTGCACCAGATTTCATCGATTTTACCATCTGTTCCGTAACGGCAACCGGTGCGCGTTCGGCTTTAATTAATATAGCGCCGATAAACACGTCGGCATATTGCAGCGCTCTGGAAAGATTATACTTATTTGCAACCGCTGTTGTAATCCGCCGCTGAAAAATGTGCTCCATATCGCGCAGGCGTTTCACATCGATATCCAGCATAATAACCTGTGCTCCCGCGCCAAGCGCCTCCTGTGCTGCCGTCATACCGACAACGCCGGCGCCGAGTATAACAACTGCGGCAGGTGGAACGCCGGCAATACCGCCCAACATCACTCCCCGTCCACCTTGAGTTGTCTCGAGATAGCGTGACGCAACCTGTATCGCCATCGCACCCGCTATCTCACTCATCGAGTGGAGAATGGGGAGCGTTGACCTGTCTTCGACAAGTTCAAATCCTATGGAAACAATTTTCTTGTCAATAAGCTTTTGCAGATACAATTTACCCGCAACAGGTAAATGAAGGAATGAAAATATCGATTGCCCATCGCGCAACATCTTGAGTTCACCGGATGTCGGCGGCGCCACTTTCAACAACAGGTCCGCCCTGCCAACGGCTTCGTCCGAGCGATAGACTACGGTTGCACCCGCATCTTCGTATTCGCCGTCGTCAAAACGAGCAGATCCGCCGGCACCTTTTTCAATGTATATCTTTGCTCCAAGTTCGACAAGAGAATGAACGCCGGAAGGCGTTAGAGGGACACGATATTCCCACTCTGATTGTTCTTTGACTATACCGATATTCATAAGTTTATTACCCGATAATTCGATTAAATGGCAAGTTGGCTGGTAACACTTTCTAACAACACAATTTATATGCCAAATTTTTACGGGTTTATAGCGAATTTTCGGCTATACGGTCGGAAATTCTTTTAAAAATAGTAGTTTATTCGGCAGTTTTTCTTAAATATGGTAGGGAATTTAGTTCCGGGTTCCGGGTTTCTGGTTTCGTGTTTCCAGTTTATAGTTAAATAATCTACCATATTGGCAGTATACCTCAAACAGTAAACCGGAAACCCGAAACTGAATACCATCAACCCACTATCTGTTCCCGAGCCGCTTGCAATGTATTCGCAAGCAACATGGCTATAGTCATCGGTCCGACGCCGCCCGGAACAGGTGTGATTGCGCTCGCAACATTTACGGCGGATGCAAAATGTACATCACCTACGAGCTTGTATCCCTTTTCCGAACCGGGATCGTCTATACGATTCACGCCGACGTCGATCACTACCGCACCCTCTTTTAACATATCGCCGGTTATCACCTCTGCTCTCCCGACCGCTGCAATCACTATATCGGCTTGTTTTGTGTAATACAATAAATCTCTGGCGCCGGTGTGGCAAATAGTTACCACCGCATTCGCCCATTTTTGTTTTTGAACGAGTATGTTCGCAATGGGCTTCCCGACTATATTGCTTCGACCGACTACAACGACGTGTTTACCTGCCGGATCGATATTGCTCCGGATTAATAATTCCTGAATACCGGCGGGTGTACACGGACGGAATGTTTTGAGACCGATAAGCAGTTTGCCCACATTTATCGGATGAAATCCGTCAACGTCCTTATTCGGATCGATCGATTCAATAACCGCTGCTTCATCAATGTGATCGGGAAGCGGAAGTTGTGTTAATATACCATGGATTTTGGGATCGTTGTTAAATGCATCTATCAACTTCACAAGCTCTTGTTGTGAAATATCGGCAGGCAACACCTTGGTGACTGAATGAAAACCGACCTCTGCACATGCTTTTCCTTTCATCTTTACATAAACTTGCGAAGCGGGGTTCTCGCCGACCAGTATAAACGCCAGTCCCGGCAAAACACCGGTTTCGCTGTGAAATGTTTCGGTTTGTTGTTTCAGCTCGGTGCGGATTTGCTTGCTGATTGCTTTGCCGTCAATAATTTTATGTCTCATAATCATATAGTCATTAGTAGTAGTTATTGAAATGCCGGAAAAATTATTTGTTCGAACTTCTGTGTTTTTCCCGTTTGCACATCGACCTGCATGAAAAGACCGCAGAAGCGAATATCGTGCGAAGCGATCTCGTATTTAAACGGCGTCTGCTGTATAAATCGGCGGATTGCAATATCCTTCTTCATACCGATCACGGAATCATACGGTCCGGTCATACCAACATCGGTAATAAATGCCATCCCTTCCGGCATAATCCGTCCGTCCGCAGTCGGGGTATGTGTATGCGTTCCGATGAGAGCACTCACCTTGCCGTCAAGATACCATGCCATTGCACCTTTTTCCGCAGATGCTTCTGCATGGAAATCGACTATAACAACAGGTGTTTGGGCTTTTATCTTTCCGATTGCCCATTCTGCTGCTTTGAACGGACAATCGATCGTCTGCATGAATGTTCGTCCCTGAATATTCAACACACCGACTTTCGGTTTTCCGTCAAGCTCGATCACCGTAAAACCAAGTCCGGGATTCTCTTTTGGATAATTAAGCGGGCGTAGAATGCGATTCTCTCTCGCAAGCAGTTTGCGGGTTTGCCATTTATCCCAGATGTGATTTCCACCGGTAATGACGTGAACTCCGAGTGAAAACAGGCGTTGTGCATCTTCGCTGAGAATTCCCTTGCCGTCCGAAAGATTCTCACCGTTTGCAATGCAAATATCTACTTTATACTTTTCGAGATAACTTCTAAGCACAGTTTCGGTAAGTTCAAGACCAGGTTTGCCGACAATGTCGCCGACGAAGAAAATATTAACAGAAGCTGACAAATATATTCCGGCGTATGTTATTTATGGTGTGAAAATATTCTATATGTAAAAATACGAAATCCTCCTTCAAAATCAAAGTGTTTCAAAAACAGTCAGCGGCGGTTTCTGCAAACCATAGTCCGTAAAATAGCCGGTGACAAGTTCACCCGGAGTGGTTTCATAAACAATATTCGACAACAGGAGTCGGTCTGAATTGACTCCCCACCCGATAGCATCGCCGGTAAATTTTTGGTTCGCTTCGAGGAGGTTGGGCAAATAGTGAACAAATTTTAATCGTTCTGCGGCTACGTAATATGATATACCTGTGTGTCGTGCAAGCAATGCAAGTGGATAACACCCGATCTTTCCGAGAAAACTGCCGTCGACGGCAACTGCATCAGCACCCACAATGACCGTATCCGCATAATTGATCCAGTATCCCATCGCGGCATCGGGTATCACCGTGACATTTACACCGCCGTCGACTAATCGTTCTGCATTTTTTCTTCCCTCATAAGCCGGCCGGGATTCCGTCTGAATTACTTGTTTTAGTTTATTCGAATCGTGTAAATAAAGGATGACCCGTTCGACTATACTGCTCCGGCTGTTAGTTATAATGGTGACCGGTTTAAAAATCGACTTAACGGCATTTTCACCAATTTTTTCCGGCGCCTGGTCGAGATATTCCAGAAGCTGAGATACAGAGTTCGAGAGTGAGTCGATGCTTTCAGTGTTGATAAGCCGGACACAATTGGAGAAGCCCACCATATCAGTCCGCAAATTTGCCAGATCACTCATCAGCGATTCTATATCGCCGTAATCGGGAGCATTAATCGATTCGATGAATTTTAACAGCGCATGAAGCGCCGATTTAAGTAGTTCAGAGGCGCCGTGCGTACGATCGCTGCCCACCATATACCATGTCTCTTCTAATTCAATCCACGCTTGCTTTTCATTTGCTTTCATACATTTTCTTCTCGGTCGGTGAATAGAAGGTAATTTGGGTTGATTCTCACTTATTGAATTTGTATATTTTATAAATAAAAAACAATAGAAAGGGAAATTTGGCACGCTCTAAGAACATAACGCACTATTGCGCATATTGCAATAAAGAAACAAAAATGGCGCGAGTCGGTGCGATGGAAACCACTGAAAACGGTGATGAAGAAGCTGCTGCCATAGCAAACCGTGTTTGGTACCGATGCTCGCGATGTCATCATAACGTTCTATTCGATGAGGCGGAACTAAATTCACTCAAAGATCCTACGGAAGTAAAAGCCCTTTCAAAAGAACAATGCATTGAGTATTCTCCCGAAAAATCTTTTAGCGTCGGTGAGTTAATCTATCACAATGATTGGGATGATGTCGGTCGTGTAAAAGACAAAGAGACTATGTCCGATGGAAGGTCGGCAATAATCGTCTCATTCCAGAAACTCGGTGAGCGAAAACTCATCGATAATTTTCGGCCGGAAGACACTGCCTAATCAATTCAGTAATCTGTTGAACACTATATAAGGAGGTGAATTTTAGTGGTTGGTATTATCGTTCAGGATAATGAACCAATTGATCGTGCTTTGAAACGGTTTAAAAAGAAATACGAGCGATCACGAGTATTAAAAGAATATAAGAAACGTTCATTTTTTGTTAAGCCGTCGGTGAAGAAGAGATTGAAGCGGGCGAAAGCTGTTCGGGCACAACAAAAATTGACACAGGAAAAAGTGTAAACAGTATTCATTATTTCCTATCTAATCATAAAACCCGTTCCGACAATTGTAGATTAAGTTGGATCGGGTTTTTTTATTGCACTTCTTTATATGCCTGAACAATTCTTTCTATAATCAATTTTCCATGCTCCCGTCCGTTCTCAATAAAGATACGATTGTTATTGTTTCCCGCAGCGATCGAGCCGGCAACAAAGAACCCGGCGACGTTTGTTTCCATAGTATCGGGATTATGCACCGGCTCACCGTTATCGGAATTTATTTCTACGCCCGCAGAGTGAATTAATTTAAAATCCGGGGTAAATCCGATCAATACATAAACAAAGTCATTCGGTAATTCGAATATTCCCTCTTCATTTTCCAGGACGAGTGACTTTTCCTTGATCTCCCTGACGACTGTTTTCAGGTAGGCAGTTATCTCTCCGTTCTTTATGCGGTTCTCGATATCGGGTTTGATCCAGTATTTTATTCCATCGCGTAAATTTTCGCCGCGATGTATCAAGGTAACATTCGCACGGCTTCGATACAGTTCGAGTGCAGCGATTGCGGCTGAGTTGCTTCCACCGACCACGGCAACATCCCGCTTGAATAATCGATACGGCTCATCGTAGTATTTCGATACTTTCGGTAAATCGGCGCCCGGTATAGAATATGCATTTGGGTTATCGAAATATCCGGTCGCAAGCACAACATTCCTGGTTGAATATTCGGTTCGATCAGAATATACAGTATAGACATCGCCCCGCGTTTTTACATCTATTACCTCTTCGTCATAATTAATCGGTAAATCGAAATACTCTATAACGCGTTGATAATATTTGATTGCTTCTATGCGTGTCGGTCGGGTGTCCGACGAGATGAACGGTAATCCCCCGATCTCGAGCAGCTCGGGAGTAGAAAAGAATGTCATATTTGTCGGGAACCGGCATATGGAGTTTACGGCTGAACCTTTTTCAATAATAAGGTATGATAGTTCTTTTTCCTGTGCGGCAATGCCGACTGCAAGTCCCGCCGGTCCGGCGCCGATTATGATTACGTCGTACATAGTTAAAATAAATAGCTATTTATATTTTTCGATAAGATACTATGTGTATTGATCTTTATTCTCAATTTCATCGATAGTAATCGCGTAGGTGCGAACCGGAAACACGAGATAAAAAACTATTTATGTATCCCCGGTTCCGTCATTTTATATAAATCAAATACCTCATCAATCTGCTTATCGGTAAGCAATCCCTTTTCTTTCACCAGTTCGCGGATCGACTTGCCTGAATCAAGATATTCCTTCGCAATCTCTGCGGCGGCGGCATACCCGATGTGCGGATTGAGAACCGTAACAATGCTCATACTTCCTTCGGCATACATACGGCACCGATCTTCGTTCGCCGTTATCCCCTGCACACAAAATCTATCAAAAACATCGATCGCATTTGTCAATATTTCGATTTCGTGCAACAAATTAAATGCCACCACCGGCATCATAACATTCAACTCAAGTTGCCCCGCCTGCGCCGAATATGTTATTGTCGTATCGCATCCCATAACCTGAAAGCAAACCATATTCATCATTTCCGCCATTACCGGATTTACTTTTCCAGGCATGATTGATGAGCCGGGTTGCACCGGAGGCAGATTGATTTCGGCAAGACCCGTTTTTGGCCCGGAGGACAACAACCGCAGATCGCTTGCAATACGAGATAAATCCTGAGCGAGATTACGCAACGCACCCGAAAGCCCGACCATTGGCCGGAGACTTTGCATTGCTTCAAAATAATCATCCGCAATTTTAAAGTCGGTCTGCGTTTGCTCCGATATCTGACGCACCATTTTCCCGCGGTACTCAGGATGCACGTTCAATCCGGTGCCCGCCGCGGAGCCGCCTATACCGAGATGTAAAGATGATTCTACCGCATGTGCAATCGCTTCCTGGTGTTTTTTAATATTAACACCATAAGCGCGGAATTCCTGTCCCAGTCGCACCGGAACGGCGTCTTGCAAATGCGTTCGCCCGGATTTAACGATATAATCAAAATCATCACCCTTCGCATAGAACGAACGCTTTAACCGATACATTCGTTTCAGCAACGGCTTAATACTCATGAGCGATGCAATGCGAATTGCGGTCGGAATAACATCGTTTGTCGATTGTCCCATATTCACGTGATCGTTCGGGTGGACGATGCTATAGTCGCCTTTCTTTCCACCCAATAACTCAATTGCCCGATTCGCAAGCACTTCGTTCGTATTCATATTGTGCGACGTACCTGCGCCTGCCTGATAGACATCTACCACAAACCATTCGCGAAGATTTCCAGACAGCACTTCATCAGCAGCAGATAGTATCGCATCCGCCTTATCCTGTTCGAGTAAACCCACCTCTTTGTGTACAATCGCTGCGGCTCTTTTTATATGAACCGTTGCCTGCACAAAAACCGGGCTTGGATAAATGCCGCTGATAGGGAAATTCTCAAGAGCACGATGTGTTTGGATGCCGTAGTATGCATCGAACGGAATATCCCTTTTACCAAGTGAGTCTTTTTCGGTGCGCGTATTCATAGATACTCCTGTTTCACTCAAGGTATATCTCTACCACGCTTATACGTAGTTTGAATTTCGGTAATTACTTGTTGAATTTTATCGGATGGGATAAATGCTGAAGCGAATCTCACAACATCTTCTTCCTTCTCCTTCATTTGTGTTGTATCATCTTCCTCTATCATATCCACAATTTTATATGCAAGCTGGCGCGCCCAATCGATTTGCTGACGCTGTTGAGCGGTGAGATGAGCGCTTCCGTCGCCGCTGAGAAAAACCTCGACCGGGAAACCAATTTCCTGCAATGCCGGAAACGCAAGCATTAACATTACAACGTCCTCGCGTTCCTCTTCGGGTATATCCTCTAATTCGTTGGCCAATTCATTCAATTCCTGATTGAGAAGCTCCAAGTCGCGATCCAGATCTTCATCGTCGTCGTCATCATAATATTCCGATAATTCTTCAATATCCTCGTCAAATAGTTCATCCTCATCAGAATCTATATCGCCTTTCATAGGACGGGCATAACGGGGGAATTCAAGTTCGACAGCTTCAAAGAAATTACCGATGTCCCGTTCGCTCATTGTTAATAATTTTTCTTTCTTCGTTTCAATATATTGATCCCACCCGCTGCTTATAACTTTTGAAACGTTGTTTTTTTCTTCGGTTGTATCGAATATTTCTTTATCCGTTTGCTCGAAATATTTCTCACACTGGATGGAATAAAATATTGTGTATAATTTATCAAATTGTCGATCCATTTTTCCGTCACCGGCTTTACTATGTGCTTCATCAGCGGATTGCCCGCTTTTTGTAATTTACAAATACAACAAACTGTTTTTATACTCGTCGATCATAAGATCGCGGACCGGGATTATTTTTTGCTTCGGCAAATACGCCGAAAGCAATCCGTGTATTTCCTTGCGCAAATACTTTCGTATTTCTTTATCCTCTTCATAGGCGTACCGGGCTACACGCGATGCAACATCGTAAGCCCACCGTATTCGAATCTGTTCAAGTTCGTTCAGCTTAACTAACGGATCTTTGAGATCATATCTGATTTTTTTTGTATCAAAACCGGATTCGTGCATCGGTATATTCATAATGACGGCCGTCGCTGCTTTTTGGATACGCTCTATGTCATCAAGAACTTCGTCATCTAATGTATCGTCGTATGCTATATCTACAGAATCGAATATATCTTCAAGCTCGTTTGCAGACAAACCGGCAAATTCATCTGTCCGATTTTTAAATTCCGACTCCCAAATATCATCCAGTTGCTCAATAATTCCCTCTTTTTCATCATCGGAAGTAAAATACTCTTTTCCCGACTCGTTGAGATATCGCCTGAGCAAAACGTTATTGAATATCTCACGCTGTTTAATCGGACCGAGTTTTAAAGTTAAATGTGATTTCTTCTTCGCCATACAAACAATGTAATTAATCGTAATTGAAAATCAAAGTACTATGCCCCGAAAATAAACCGGAACAGAACAAAGAGCATCATCGATATAGCCATCGTCGCCGGCAGTGTTATAAACCAGGAAGAAAAGATATTCCGCACGACCCGAAAGTCGAGAGCCGAAATACCGCGTGCAAAACCGACACCGATTACAGCGCCGACCAATGTATGTGTGGTAGATATCGGTATTCCCAACTTAGAACAAATAAGAACTGTCGTCGCAGCGCCGAATTCGGCAGAGAATCCTCGTGAGGGTGTCAACTCAGTGATTTTCCTACCAATGGTTTCGATCACCTTATAACCGTAGGTCGCAAGCCCGATCACAATGCCGATCCCTCCCATCGCAAGCACCCATATGGGCACTGCAGTTTTCGTCAGCACACTCCCCGTCTGTAAAATAGCTACAATTGCCGCAAAAGGTCCGACGGCATTTGCAACATCATTTGATCCGTGTGCAAAAGCGACATAACATGCAGTGAGAATCTGCAAATATCTGAAAATATATTCGATAAAATTAAACCGGTTGAGAGCATCGGCGCTCCGTTGTGCAATCACTTTTTCGATGAAACGTTTTGTTGCAATGGAAACTGCAATTCCGACTCCACCCGCAAGACCAAGCGCCTGCCATAAGGCGATCGCTAAATTCAAGCTTGCTAATCCATCATAAAAAACAGCAATCCCTATGATTGTGATGACAACAAATACCAGAATCGGTACATACAACCTCAGCGATTCTATCGGATCATCGGCATTGATGATCTTTTTATTGACAAAGTTAAAAAGTATAAAAGCCATGATGCCACCGCTTAACGGCGACACCACCCAGCTCGATACGATCTTTAGCATCGTACCCCAGCTTATTGCAGAAAACCCACCGGCAATAATACCGAACCCGGTGACCGCGCCTACAATCGAGTGCGTCGTCGATACCGGTAATCCGTACTTGGAAGCGATGTTCAACCAGATAGCAGCCGCGAGTAATGCCGCCATCATACCGTAGACAAGAGTCATCGGCTCTCCAACAAAGATGGTCGTATCGACCATCCCGCGACGGATCGTATCGGTTACGCGAGACCCAACCAATACAGCACCTGAAAATTCAAAAATCGCCGCAACCAGAATGGCGCCCTTTATGGTAAGCGCTTTTGATCCGACAGAAGTGCCCATTGCATTAGCAACATCGTTCGCTCCGATATTCCACGCCATGTAAATACAAAAAACTGTTGCGGTTATGAGAATCGATATTGTTAACGGATCCATATAATACTATCCCGGTATCTTATTGTGACATGAAAAACGTACGGAGCCGCTTTGCCATTTTTTCGGCGGAATTCGCGATATTACCGATCACCTTAAAAATCTCGAACCACAGCATAATATCGACAGGCGACAACTCTTTTTCGAGTTCGAACAATTGTTGCGCGAGCTTGTATTGTTTTTTGTCCGCTTGCCATTCGAGGTAACTTACTTGATCTATCATTTGAATAACCTTTGACGCCTCTTTACCCCCGAATGAAGTCTCGATCATAGCGTCAAGTTCCTCAATGATATTGACCCCGAGATACGCAGCTTCGAGAGATTTATCAAGGTATTCAAAGAGTGCATCCTTGAGTCCGGGATGCACCTTAGTAACCCGGATAGTAACCAGTACTGCAAGGTCCTCACATACATCTGCAATCTCATCCTGCGCGGAAAGTAATGCCAACAAGTCACGACGATCCACCGGTAAGAAAATACTCTTCGGTAAATGATCGCGGATATTATTTTTTATAATATCGACTTCATGCTCGATCTTCATGATATTTTTTGCGAAATCTTTTTCCCGTGTTCCCTCATAATCCGTAAATGCTTCTATCATCGGCCGGACTTGATCGAGGCATAGCTTGACTTTTGCCATGTGCTCCTTGAGCATCGGGAACGGCGATTGTCCAAACAATCGCGAAATTGTTGATTGCCTCATAACGCCTCCTTCATTTACTTATAATGTTTTACTTACAAAATCACATGGTAAATTTATTTATCATATTTATTAATTGACGGGCGCTTTGCACTAATACCACTCCGATCAGTGCAATACAAGCGCCGGTAATAAACTGTATTGTAATTATCTGCCCCAGTATAAACACGGCAAGTATCGTGGTCACGACCGGCTGCAGGTACGTAAACACAGCCACTTTTGTTGACTCGATTCTGCCGAGCGCATAATACCATAAAAAATATGCGATAATGGACGTTCCAATTCCAAGATACAACAATCCGTAAAGATGTGCCATACCGATTGAAGAGTAATCGAACTTAATGGCTGGAACAATTCCGATCGGTATAAACAGGATAGCACCGATTATCATACTGAGCGAGGATATATGAAAAGATCCGTATTTCAACACCAGCGGCCTTCCGAGAACGGTGTATAATCCCCAGGCGCTGACCGCAACGAGCATTAATAAATTTCCATGAGTATGTTCCGATGAGAAATCTATTCCCCGTTCGAATATTACAATTGCAATTCCGATAAATCCTATAATGACACCAATTTTAGCAAATAACAGCGCGCGTTCATTCAAGAGCAATGAAGAAAGCAGCATCACAAAAACGGGGGTTGTAGCATAAAACAGCGCCGCATTGGAGGGCGTCGTTAATCCGATAGCGATCAGAAAAGCAAATTGATTAAGGGGAATAGCCAGTACCCCCAACAAGACCGTTTTCATCCGGTCGCTCCGCTCAATACGGATGCGTTTTTCACGAATAAGAAATATGATTACCAAACCGATTGCCGCAATCATCGAGCGAAGAAACGTCAGCGTCAACGAATCGACATCTTCCACTACAACTTTTGCTACGATATGCGTACCACTGGCAATAAGGGTTTGTATGATAAGAATAAAATAAATCATTGTCTCATGTATTTTCAATCATCGCTTCTATCAGGGCAATGAGTTTTTTTTCTTCTTCCTCCCAATGAAGAACGGCGCCAGCTTTCATGCAATTCCCGACACAACGTTTGTAGAATTCGGAATCGTCAATAAATTTCCGAACCGCCTGAACAATAGAGGAAAAATCATCGGGAGAAACGGCTACACCAACTCCCCACTCCTCAATTACTTCTTCCATAGCCGGCATATTGCTTACAAGCACAGGTACATTTGCCTGTATATATTCAAACATCTTATTCGGACGTGCATGGCGATAACTCATTCCATAATCTTCAATGATAGCGCAGCCAACATCGGCGCCTGGAGTATAATCGAGCATTTCTTCGTAGGGCTCAGCACCGGTAAAAATAACCCGGTTAGTAACAATATTATTACGTGCACAGTCCTCAAGCTCCGATCGCAACGCACCGTCACCCATTATCACGAGAAAAACATTATCTATTGCGGCGGTAATTTCAATGAGATGAAATAATCCCCTCCCACGTAATAACCACCCTTGATACAGGAGAATAGTATATGTTTCCGGAATCGAAAACTTTCGTCGCAAAATATTTTTGTCACCCGCATGCTGCCGTCTCGGCGGATGGTTGTGTATCGTAACCGGACGAGGTATAAAATATCGCTGCCCTATGAGATCGCTGTCACGTTCCCCCGATGTAATTACACCGTCGACATACCGGATGCACATTTTTTCTACTCCCGACCAAAATCTTTGTGTTATCAATCGATTGTGTAATGCCGCAATCGCAAAATATAGTTCTTTTGAATCGTATAAAACTTTTGCGCCCGTAAAATATTTTACAGCAATAGCCGCCGGAAGACTGTACAGATCTTCGGCGACAATAAGCGACGGGCGTATCATAACCGTACACCAAAATGCCCGGATCCAATAATGGAAAAACATTATCTTCGATCCCAACCATTTTATAACGGTAAGCCGTTTAACCCGAATGCCGGTAGGTTCATATTCATCATCACTTTCACCCGGACCGATAAATGTCACCTTCATACCAAACCGTTTAATTGAACCGGCAATATTTCGACACCGACCGTCGGTCCGTATATCGCCAATCTCAAGAATAACGGCTTTCTTATTCGATTCTATTAATGGCGGCATTTACTTCAATTTTTTCCAGAAGGTGGACCGGAGTATTCCCCGTGAATTGAATTTCTCTTTAAAGAAAATAAGATCAAGACTCGGCGTCATCGGGTTCTCGTCGCGCGTATCCTGAGATACTCCGGTATCGAGAAATTTGTAGCCCTGTTTTTTTGCCCAAGTGATGATCTCGTACATCGACCTGTAAATCGGGCGCAGATGCTGGTATTCATACAGCATTGCAATGTAAAAACAAAGCAACACAGCATCATTACAGTGAAATGTAACAATCCCGCCGATAGCTTTTCCTTTGTGTCGAACAAGCAACAGACGGACACGGTCACCGAGTAAATTGCTCAATTCCCTGAGTTCTTTAAGCGTATGTGTTGGCTTAGCCCCATGCTTTTGCTTATTCTCAACAAGGATTGGATAGAACTCGTCAAAGCAATCGGATTCTTCAATGGAAAGCGCATTCTGACGAAATGATTGTCGTATGATATTCCGGGTTGTTTTCTGAAACGATTTAAGGACATCGTCTTTCTCGTTCAGACGGATTACATGCGAAATATAATGGCGCTGATATACGAAACCTCGATAGAGCAGTGCATATTCAAGATTATGCGAAAGTTCTTGCTGATATATGAACGGCGCCGATGTTAAATAAACCTCGCGTATACCTTTCGTCCAGCAATAATTCTCGAATGAATCGATTATTTCAAGTGTATCGTGAAATTTTATATCATCGACGACAAACGAACCATAACTTGCTCCGGCAGGTGATTCATATATCATAAGTTTATCCAGACCTCCCGGAAGAACTGCGCGCAATTCACCGTTTTTGTAAAACAGCAGGTGGTGGAACGGAAATTTACCCGGCGCGTGATATTCAAGAAAACCCTGCAGATGGAACATCGTGCCGTTGTTTGAACGAAGAACAAACGAATCCCATTCTTCCTTCAGGGACGGGTCGTATCGGACTATATCCATAACATCAAAATAAGCAATCAGAAATAAAATAACAGGAAAATGTAAAACTTATTAATATACCAATTAATTATTACAAAAATCAACAACATTGCTCTTTAATATATCATTAAGTATATTAACTTTTTATATATTTTTACGAAATGTGGAACGGATTTTTTCACCCCTCCCCACTTTTATTTTATGGAATTCTGGAAAAAAAATCTCTACACAATTTGGGTAGCGCAATTTATTACAATCGTTGGAATGAGCTCAGTTGTTCCATTCCTGCCATTTTACGTGCGCGAGCTTGGCGTCACCGATACCGACGCCGTAGCCCGCTGGAGTGGCCTGGCGTTTTCGGGTCCGTTCTTTCTGTCATTCTTCTTTACACCGCTCTGGGGAACGGTCGGCGACCGCTACGGGCGGAAACTGATGGTTATTCGGGCAGTGTTCGGTCTTGGTATTGCACAAATATTGGTCGGCACCGCTCAATCCGTAGAGCAACTTATCTTATTTCGCATGATTCAAGGAGCGTTGAGCGGATTTATTCCCGCGGCGCTAACACTGGTCTCGGCAACAGCGCCGCGTGAACGGACCGGCTACGCACTCGGTTTTCTGCAAACTTCACTCTCGGCGGGAATGTTGTTCGGGCCCGTTATCGGAGGAGCGTTTGCGGATGTATTCGGCTACCGTCCGATATTCTTTATCGTAGCTGCACTTTGTTTTTCGAGCGGTGTCTTTGTAATTTTCATGGTAACTGAAATTCCCCGCGATAAAGAGGAAAAGAAAAGCTCGCTGATCGATAATTACCGGTTCGCTTTCTCGTCTTCACAAATTACTTTAGCGATGATTCTTATCTATCTTGCACAAACGTCGATTGTGATGTTGCAGCCGGTATTTGCATTGTTCATCGAAAAAATATATGAAAATACCCAGTACATAAGCACAATAACCGGCGCTTTGTTTTCAGTCGTCGGGCTGGTGATGATATTTTCGGCGCCCTGGTGGGGGAACCGCACCGATCTCCTCGGATACAAACGCAACCTGTTGATAGCAACATCTGTTGCCGCCGTAATGCTGTTATTGCAAGCAATGTCAAATGCACCGTGGCATGTTGCATTAAGCCGGGCGGGACTCGGTTTCGCAATGGGCGGCGTTGTTCCGCCATTGTATGCATTCATAAGCAAACTAACACCGTTGAAGATGCGGGGCGGAATAATTGGCATTGCAACAAGCTCTACGATACTTGCAAATATTACCGGACCGACAGCTTCCGGGTTTATTGCATCTCACTATGGCATCCGAACTGCATTATATATTACTGCGTGCGTTATTGTAATCGCTGCGATAATCGTAATGCGATTTATTCGGGAGCCAATAGTACCCGATGAAGCAGACGAATCAAATTAAATAGGTGATCTTGACATGGCAGAAACCAACAACAAACGGGAACGATTATTTCTTATCGACGGATATGCACTTGCATACCGCGCTTACTTTGCTTTTATAAAACGCCCGCTGATCAATTCAAAGGGTCAGAACACATCGGCGATTTACGGATTCATCAATACCCTCCTCCGCATTCTGAAGACCGAGGCACCGGATCATATTGCGGTGGTGCTGGATTCGAAAGAACCGACTTTTCGTCATGAAAAGTATAAAGAATACAAAGCGACGCGCGAGAAGATGCCCGAAGATATGGTCTCACAGCTTGAATTGCTAAAAGAGGTTGTACGCGCCTTTAACATTCCCGTTGTCGAGATGCCCGGCTTTGAAGCGGACGACATTATGGGAACACTGGCAAAACTTGCAGAAAAAGAAGACGCTGAAACCTTTCTCGTAACCGGTGATAAAGATTTTATGCAGCTTGTTTCCGGTCGCGTTAAAATGTACAAACCTGCCAAAGGAAATGAAGAACCGGAGATAATCGACAGCGAAGGCGTTCGAAAAAAGTTTGGCGTTGATCCGGAACATGTTATCGACGTGCTGGCTCTCATGGGCGATTCTTCGGATAATGTTCCGGGAGTTCCCGGGATAGGAGAAAAAACAGCGATACCGCTTATTCAACAATACGGCGCCGTCGAAAATCTTTTAAATAATGTCGATAAAATCGAGAAAAAAGGAATCCGCACCAAACTGAGTGGAAACAGACAGAGTGCAATTCTTTCGAAAGAACTGGTCACCATCGATACAAATGTACCGCTAAAAATATCCTTCCACGATCTCAATGCACGCGATTGGGATACGGAGAAGCTTACAGCATTATTGACGGAACTTGAATTTAATTCTATACTGCAACAGATCGGCGTCACCCACGCTTCGATCGCTGAATCCGGTAAACAGACTGATTCCATTACCACAACTACAATCGAATATGAAGCAGTTACCCGTAAAGATGCTTTTAATAAGATGATCGAAGAACTAAAGAATGCCGACATCATATCGTTCGATACCGAAACCACATCCAGAGATCCGTTGACCACAAGCGTCGTCGGCATCTCATTTGCGCATCGAAAAGGAAAAGCGTGGTTCATATCGCTTGACGACCACTCTATACCGGAGGCACATTTGAAACGGGAATTACAAAAACTTCTCAGTTCAAAAACGCTGAAGGGCGGACAAAATATTAAATTCGATATCCTTACACTGAGATCGCTCGGTTTGACTGTCGGCGATCCGATTTTCGATACTATGATCGCCGCCTACATCTTACGCCCCGACGGGCAGCACAACCTCGATACACTCGCACGCGAACACCTCGATTATCAGATGGTTTCGTATTCCGATCTCGTCGGCTCCGGAAAGAACCAGCTATCCATTCGTGATGTAAATTTAGATGAGCTGGTAAATTACGCCTGTGAAGACGCCGACATCACATTGCAGGTATGGCACAAATTAAAAAATGATCTGCAAGCAATCGATGCCCTCGAATTATGCGAACAGATCGAATTCCCGTTAATCAATGTTCTTGTTGAGATGGAATCGACCGGCGTCGCTATCGACACGGGATTTCTCCGGAATCTCTCAAAGAAATTGACTGGCGATTTACTTAAATTGCGTGAGCATATTTATGAAGAAGCCGGATACGAATTTAATATCAACTCAACCCAGCAGCTCAGCAAAGTTCTTTTTGATAAACTTGCACTGCCACCGGTCAAGAAAACCAAAACCGGTTACTCTACCGATACCTCGGTGCTCGAGCGTTTGAAAGGTGCGCATCCGGTTATCGATATGCTTCTCGAATACCGTCAATACACAAAATTGCAATCGACTTATATCGATGCACTTCCGAAGCTCATTAATCCGAGAACCAACCGCGTTCATACGTCGTTCAATCAAACTATAACACAAACCGGCAGACTATCTTCAAGCAATCCTAATTTACAAAATATCCCGATTCGCACCGATCTCGGGAGATCAATCCGCAAAGCGTTCATCGCCACGTCCGACGATCATCGCATTATGGCTTCAGACTATTCGCAGATCGAACTCCGGATTATGGCGCACGTATCGAATGATAAGGGTTTACTCGATGCATTTAATAATGAAGAAGATATTCACGCTACAACCGCAGCGAAGGTTTTTGACGTACCCCTCGATGAAGTAACACCGGCTATGCGGCGAAGAGCAAAAGAAATAAACTTCGGTATAATGTACGGAATAAGTCCATTCGGTCTTGCAGCGCGGCTCGAGATACCGCAGGGCGAAGCGGCGGAAATAATCGACCGGTACTTCAAACGGTTTCCGAACGTTCATAAATACATTAACGATACAACAATAAAGGCAAAGAAAGACGGGTATGTAACAACGTTAATGGGCAGGCGACGATATCTGCCCGATATCGCAAGTCAAAATAAAACCGTTCAGCAAAATGCAATACGGCAGGCGATCAACATGCCGATACAGGGTACCGCAGCCGATATGATAAAATTAGCAATGGTGCGCATCCACGAAAAGATAATGAAAAAGAAATTTAAATCGCGCATGATCATACAGGTACACGACGAACTGGTTTTTGATGTTCATAAAAATGAGCTCGATAAAATGAAGACGCTTGTTGAAAATGAAATGATCGGTGCATTAAAGTTGAACGTTCCGATCGAGGTAGAGACAGGAATGGGAAAAAATTGGTATGAGGCGCATTGATGAGGTTGTTGGTTATTTCGGGTTTACATTCTCGTTTTTACAGTTTTGAGTCGGTAGTTTAATGTCTGAGATTCAATATTATAATCAAATAATATGGTCAACGAAATCATATTTTTCGAACGACAAAATTCACACAATGGCGGCTCTGGTTTATATTATACTATCCTCTCGGGATCGCTCAAATCCGGCAACGTTCCCCGATAGCCGAATATTCGTTGTATCCACTTTACCATTAAAACGGACTGCTTTCGTACATACCATTGATCCGCAGCACGCCGATTGCCGAGCGAATATGTCGGATACGGATGGATCGTATCGGCCATTTGACGGAGTGTAATTTTATTTTTTAATGCAAGCACCCACTCACCGAGCATATCGCCTGCGTGTGCGCCGAGAATATCCACGCCGAGAATTTTGCCGTTCCATTTTTTTGCATATACCTTTATCCATCCCGTCGCTTCGAGATCGGTGACTGCACGGTCGATCTTTGTGTATGGAAATTTATATA
>PWYR01000111.1 GCA_003567775.1 Ignavibacteriales bacterium
GCTATTGTAAATTCTGAAAATATATCTCTCTACGCACTCTTCTGGCCGGACGGCGACGAACTCTATTTTCAGGAATATGAAATGGAGAAACGCGAATCTAAGTGGAAAACTACGATCGTGCTTTCCGGTAAAACGGAAGTAAAATACGTGACATTAAAATTTGTATCCGGTGAAAAGGAAGACGATCGCGGGGGTAAGATGTGGGATATCAGGTTTTTTACGGATGATGGGACTCTTCATCCGGGTACGTATTACCAAAAGGGATTATCCTATCTGCACAGACCCGGATTGGGGGCGATGTATTCGGGTGCGGAGATGTTCCGGGAGGTAAATCGCGAGAAGGGAGAAAAGATTTTCAGCGAAGCATACGAATTGTACCCGGACGACCCCGATATTGCCCGGATAGTAATTCAGCATAAAGCACGGAAGATTGACGAATCTGACAATCCGGACTCTTTCAAATCCGAGTTGATATCAACGGCAACAAAACTGGAGGAACAATATCCAGACAATCCGTCTGTAATTGCTGCGATCTCAAATATGTATCTCCATCTCGGAGACGAAGAAAAGCACCAAAAATACCGCCAGCGTGTCATCGATGAATTTCCACGTCACCGTAAGAGCGAAACATTCCGGGAACGAGATATTTTTGACCGCGATGTGGATGCTTCCGTGCTGATCGAACGGGCGAAAGCTTTTCTCAAAGATTTTCCCGAGTCGGAAAGAAAAAGAGGAGCAATCCTGCGGCTCGTTCTTTTCCTGCCCGAACTAAATGAATTTGAAGAGGCGTACCGTTATCTGACCTCTTACGAAGAAGCCGATCCGGAATTGTACTTTCACTTCGCTTCGTCACTTTCCCGCAATGAGGGTGATCCTGAATTAATACTCGACGCATTATCAACGGCATTAGAATTGATCGACAATCCGCCGGCGGTGGAGAAACCTCCTTATGTTACCGAAAGAGAATGGACAAAACGGTTTGAAACCGAACGATGGTTAAGCACAAAACGGTGGATAACGGACGATTCACACAATCTCGCTGCGAGCGCATATCTCGATCTCGGCAAAATCGAGGAAGCATTATCGGCAATTACCAAAGCGTATGAGAACAGTGACGGGAATAACACCGCAATAAATACACGGTATGTCGAAATTCTTAAACTTGCCGGTAAAAGTGAAAAAGCCATCGAGGCAGGCAGGAATGCCATTATAAAAAACAAAGCAGGCGATCACCTTATCGAACATCTAAAGGAAGCATTTATCGATACTTACGGCTCCGACGAAGGATTCCCGGATTTCATCGAAGAAACAAGGAATGAATCTATACAGATGCTTCGGACAAAATTTGCGGAGAGAATGCGTGAGGAACCCGCACCCGTATTTACACTCCCGCAGCTCGGCGGCGATCCCGTTTCTCTCGCCGATCTTGAAGAAAAAGTCGTGATTCTCGATTTCTGGGCAACATGGTGCGGACCGTGTATTGCCGCTTTTCCGCATTTTCAAAAAGTAGTTGATTATTATACCGATAATCCCGATGTTGTATTTCTCGCCATTAATACACGGGAGGGCGATCTTGACGAACAGCGAATCGATAGAGTAAGAAAATTCATCGAAGAAAATGAATATACATTTCCGGTTTTGTTAGATGAAGATACGGTAGTCGAGGAGTACGGCGTGCGGGGCATCCCGACCCGGATCGCCATCGGGCGCGATGGAAAAATCCGTTTTATCGATGTCGGGTTCAGCGGACCGGGAATGTATCATGAGATGATCGTACAGATAGATATGCTGCTTGATGATTTGATGTCATTAAAATAACACTTGATCCACATTCAATAACAAATAATGGGAGGGAGTCATGAAAACCTTATTAGTATTCATACTACTCGTACCGTTTATTTCACTTGCCGGTGATCCGGCAACGATATCACCGGAAAAACCGGTCCTCAATGAGGAGATCACGATTTACTACGATCCCTCGGCAGAACGGGCTGTGCTGCGCCAGCCGGCACATATAGATCTGTATATACTCTACTGGTATCCCGAGAAAGATCCCGTTTTCCATTCATTCGCGATGAAAGAGAAAGACGGAAAATGGAAGGCTGCAATCTCATTAGATGAAGAGGAGTTGCGTGCGGTCCAGTACAAATTCGTGAGCGGAGAACATTCCGATAATAATAACGATATTTTCTGGGATTTTCCTCTGCACGACAAAAACGGCAATGTGTTACCGGATGGTCATTATGCACTCGGTAGAAGCTGGATGTCCATGATGATAGCACCGGTACCCGGTTTGGAAATGTTCAGGGAAATGGAACCGGTGAATGCGGGAAAACACTTTGCGAAAGAATTCGAGCGTAACCCGCATCATAAGGATGCCGGTATAAAATACATACAAACTCTGTCCTGGCAATTACGCGATGCCGAGGATCCCGATGAGATTAAAAGACAAGGACTTGCAGTTACCGAAAAACTTAAAGAAAATTTTTCGGACGATCCCGACGTTCTTGCTTCAATCTATCCGGCATACAGGGTATTCGGGGATACGGAAAAAAGCAACGAGTTGCAAAGCTACCTCGAAGAAAACTACCCTGATCATGATTTTGCCATGTCGATGAAAATGAACGAGATATTCCGGGCACGCGACGACAAAGAAAAATCGGTAGAACTTGCACGGGCATTCCTCGAGGAATATCCTGCTACTGAAAATGCCAATCAGATCGCCTCGTTCATTTATCTCCCGAATCTTGCCGCATTGGGAAATTTCGATGAAGCAATAGAGTGGCTGGAAAACTATCCCGATGCTTCGGCAGCGATGTACTGGCGACTGGCAAATGCGATGGTCGCGGAAGATGCCGATCCCGGAAAATTACTCGCCACTGCGAAGAAAGCGCTTGAATTATACGAGCAGCATCCTCCTGTTGAAAAACCTCCCTTCGTAACGGCAAGGGACTGGGATACATTTCAGCAAAGGTTTATCCAGATGGAAATAGGAATTCCCTACCGATCTTTCTACCATACCTATGCAACCGCATTATGGAAGAATGACGATCTGGAACCGGCTCTCGAATATATCAAAATAGCATACGATATAACAAAAGGCAACAATCCCCGGACCAACACGCGCTATGTCGAGATCCTCAATGCAGCGGAAAAATACGACGAAGCACTCGAGATCGGACGGAAAGCGATCATCGCGAATCAGGCGGAGCCGGAGCTTATCGAGCAACTGGAAATCACCTATACCGCATTGCATGATTCGGATGACGGATTTTCGGAGTTTGTCGAAGAAGCGCGGCTCGAAACAGTTGTATCGCTCAGAGAAAAATTTGCAGATCGTCTGATAGAACGAGAAGCACCCGACTTCACTCTGGTGCAGCTCGACGGCGACGAAGTAACATTAAGCGATCTTGAAGGAAAAGTAGTCGTGCTCGATTTCTGGGCAACGTGGTGCGGCCCGTGTGTTTCGGCTTTTCCGCACTTCCAGCGCGTGGTAGATCACTTTGAGGATAATCCGGATGTCGTGTTCCTCGCGATCAATACCTGGGAAGGCGATTATGACGAAGAACGGATAGAGAAAGTACGGAATTTTATCGAAGAAAATGAATACACGTTCATGGTCCTTTTCGACGAAGATACCGTGGTGAGCGAATATGAAGTGCGCGGCATTCCGACACGGTTTACGCTCGACCGCAACGGCGTCATCCGCTTTGAAGACCGCGGCTTCAGCGGACCGGGAATGTATAACGATATGATCGTGCAGATCGAGATGCTGCTTGAGGGGTACGAGCCGCTGACGGAGTTGTAATACATATATGCAACATATTGTAATGCCGGACGCCGTCCGGCATTACTACTGGTATTCCGGCCGGGGAAGGAACCTGTAACGCGAATTGCGAAGCAATCACTGAAAGTAAACGGTGTTTCGCGTTACAAAGCAACCAAATTAATCCAATCATTGATGCGATAATAAATGAACGGCCGCATTAACGATATATTCAACGAACCTCATTCGTACAGACGGAATTTACCACATATCCAATCGGTTAATGCGTGTTACTTTGTTACGACCCGGCTGGTGGATTCAATTCCCATATCGATATTGTTGAGACTTGAGATGGAGCGGGAAAATTTTGAAAGGCAATTGAAAAGGATTAAAGCTGAATCCGAACGTGCTGATTTGAAGCGTGAGTTTGAAAGGAAACATTTTAAAAAATACGACGAAGTGTTGGATAAGATTGCATGTGGACCGGTGTGGCTCGGCAACGAACATGTCGCGAAGATAGTGATGGATGCAGTTAAGTATTACGATGGGATACGATATGAGCTATTAGCTTGTTGTATCATGCCCAATCATATACATATGGTATTCTGGATGGGAGAGGAGAATGTAAAGCGATTCTCCGAATCGCTTAGGCGAAACAGAGTTTCGCCTTACATTGTCACAAACACTATGCAGTCAATAAAAAAATACACAGCCATTCGAGCCAACCGCATCATCAAACGCTCGGGACAGTTCTGGACTCGGGAGAGCTATGATCACGTTATACGGAACGAGCGATCGCTTCAGCGGGTCGTTAACTATGTTCTCAACAATCCCGTAAAAGCAAAACTCGTTGAACAACCGGATGATTGGAAATGAAATTATTGTAAAGAAAATTTCCGGTTGGAAGTATGATTATTTCACATTGATATACCAATCACGTACACGGAGGCAATCGTGATAATCAATTACAAATATATCGCTATTATTTTATCTATCGTCCTTCTGTTTATTCACTGTTCCAGGGAGCCGGCGGAGCCCGAAATCCCCGTTTCAACTATCATATTCACACCACTTATAATAGATTCACCGGTCGCAAAAGATTTTCTATTTGAACGTCCTGCAACCATCCAGCTCGACAGCAACGGAAAAATCTATGTTTTGGATTTTGTTGCACAACATATTTTAAAATTCACGCCGGACGGCGATGTTGTACAAACAATAGGAAGAAAAGGTGAAGGACCGGGCGAGTTAAAACAAACCATTATGTTTACTACCGATCACAACAATAATATTTACACATTGGATATGGATTTAAGAAGAGTTTCTATTTTTAATTCCGATGGAGAGTTTCAATCGTCGTTTATCTTAGAGCGTGGAGGTATGACAACCTCCATCGCGATAAATTCATATGGCGAAATAGCTATGCTCCAGCCAGCTATGGATGAACCTCTTGTTAATATATATACAACGGGGGGAGAGTACATCCGGTCAATCGGCGCGACACGACCGCGCGGGACTCAGTGGGATCCGACGCCGACCCCAATGGCAACGATGAACATGAATCAGGGAGGAATACTCTTTAATTCAGTAGACGATCTTTTGGTGTTATACACTGCGGCGGCGGACTTTCAAATCTATTCCGCCGGTGGAAACCTAATGGCTGAAGAAAAGCCAGATGGACCCGAAATAGACAGTCTGCGTATACAGGAACAAAATATTATCGAACGTATAAGAAGGGAGCGCGGGCTAAGCTCACAAATGGTGATCGCTACATCATTTTTTTCCGGCGCTAATTTTGTTGATGATGAAAGATTTCTCGTAGGTATCAGAAACCAGCGCACTATGTATGAATATTCAACCGCCGGTGAGTTGCTTCGCATACACAAACTCAAACCCGATCCGGAAAGCGGGATCGAAGAGTTGGCAATCGGTAATTTTGTCGTAACCGATGATGGGAAAATCTTCGGAGTAGATGCCGACAATCTGGCGGTGATGAAAGGAAGGTTAAATGTAGAACATTGAAGGATATGATATTCAATGAAAAAGATATTTTTGCTCTCGGTTGCGCTTATTCTCATAATAGCTGGTCTCATATTTTTCATAAGCTATAGCAACACCGTGAGCACCGATCCGAAAGACCACCGGACACTCGAAATATACTATCATCAAAATGCGCATCTCCTCGACCCCTACGATTTCTGGATGCTGGATGACGACCTCGCACTTGTAAGCGATCCGGCGAATAAAGAGTACCCGGTTTACATACTCGATCTCGTTTCGGGTAATATAGTAGAGAATATACGAGCGGGAAACGGACCGGGTGAAGAGCCTCCCTATGTAACGACGGCGTATCTTGTAAGGGGCGGATTGCGGTCTGTCCCTTACTGATTTATGTACTTCACAGCTATGATATCCTCCCAACAATCATCAAGATTTTAAATATTTTCTCCTATAATAATTCCTTTCCTCGTCCTTCGTTTTCAACTTCAGAAGATGTAATACAAGCGTAAGAGGACCTCCCAACACATATAGATACATCTGAA
>PWYR01000013.1 GCA_003567775.1 Ignavibacteriales bacterium
CATCTCTGCAAAATAAAAACTTTACGTAGCTTAGGCTATGCGCAGTTTTTCTTTTCTTGACCTGAGAAAAAATTCCTGCGACTTAACCGACACAATAGCATTGACACGACACTAGTAGTTCGTTCTTAATATAATATTGCAAATATGGAAATTAATTTTTATCTTTGGGCAAAAACCAATCATGAGAACAACCCAAAGATCGAAATTAACAATTTCTGATAAGGAAAGATCGGAATTAATTACTATTTCCAATAGTAGAACAGCTCCTCACAGAGAGGTAATAAGGGCAACCATATTACTGAAATATATGGAAGACAAAACGATAACATCAATAGCAAAAGAGTGTAATACGAACAGGCCCTTAGTAGAAAGATGTATCGATAAAGCCATTGCATATGGAGTAAAGGCCGCGTTAAAAGATTTACCTGGCCGTGGATTAAAACCAACAATTACTGATGAGGCAAAAAGCTGGGTGTTATCTGTTGCCTGTACCCCACCAAAAGATTTGGGTTTTGCAAATGAGGTTTGGACATATAGTCTGTTAATAAAACACTTACAAAAACATTGTGTTGAAAACGGACATGACTGCTTAAAGAAAATAGGGAAAGGTGTTTTAAATGGAATACTTTCAAAAGGTAATATCAAGCCACATAAAATAGGTTATTATCTGGAAAAAAGAGATCCTGAGTTTGAGATGAAAATGGCAAATGTATTACAGGTATATAAAGAGATATCATTGATAAAAGAAGGAAAAACCCAGCGGGAAAAAGAAACCACTATATCGTATGATGAAAAACCTGGTATCCAGGCGATAAAAAACATTGCTCCACAATTACATCCTATTGCCAATAAATATAAAACCCTTATGAGGGATTATGAATACAAACGGTTGGGAACATTAAGTTTATTAGCCGGAATAGACTTGCACTCAGGAAAGGCGATACCGTATGTATGTAAGAGGCATAGGAGTAAAGAATTCATAGAATTTCTTGATATACTGGACAATGAATATCCGAAAGACTGGAAAATAAGAATAATATTAGATAATCACTCATCACATGTTTCAAAAGAAACGAGAAAATATTTATTAACAAAACCAAGTCGTTTTGAATTTGTATTTACACCAAAACATGGTTCATGGTTGAATATGATAGAAATGTTTTTTAGTAAAATCGCCAGATCATTTTTAAAACATATCAGGGTTGAAAGCATTAAAGAGCTGGAAGAAAAAATTTATAAAGGCATTGAAGAGATAAATCTGGAGCCTGTTATATTTCGTTGGAAATATCAAATGGAAGATTTAAAAGCTATATGATATGTTATATACAGAACGCTCTACGAGGTGAAGATAATGTAGGTATTTTCCTCCTGACCGGTTTCTTCCAGCTTATCCAAAATTTTACCGATCTGTTCATCCATGTGCGTAATGATTGCGTAGTATTCCTGCCGGTTTTTCCTAACGGCGTATCCCGTTCGGGGAAACGGAGCCAGGAGCTCATCCCGCAATGTTTCGCCAGCGCCGATCTCTTCTGCATAAGGGTATTTGGGCATCAAGTTCCCGGGCACAGAAATTTCGTCTACCGGATACATGTCAACAAACTCCCTGGGAGACTGCCTCGGGTCATGTGGCGCACTGAAGGATATATACATAAAAAATGGATTGTCGCTATCGGCGGACTGCGATAGAAAACCACGGGTCTCCTGGTAAACAACCTCACTCCAGTGCGTTCCTCCTTGCCAGAATCCTCCAAATGCCGTATCCCACGGGTGCCAGGTGTCAGGCTCACCTTCAATGAATTGCCTGGCATAACGCTCTTCAGTTTGGCTGGGCATTCCGCCACGAACGGTCCCCACATGATCAAAAAGATTCCGGGCCGGGTGATTTACATGCCACTTGCCAGTGAAGTAAGTGTCGTAACCGGCCGCGCTCATCTCGAGAGGCCAATAGCCGGGGGCCTCCGTTCGGGGAACGAAGTATTCCGGATTATATTCCGGAAGATTCCTGCCCAAATTACTGCCCCATGCCCTGCCATCGTTGGAAAATTCGGCTGACTTCCAAAGATATGTGCCGGTAATAAGCATGGCCCGGCTTGCAACACAAACCGCCGGACTAAAGCCGCCTTGATTGTAAGCATGGGTAAAGAGGGTTCCTTTTTCGGCCAGTCGATCCAGATGTGGAGTGCGGACTTCGGAGTTCAGCAAGCCTATAGCCTCGTAGTCCTGATCATCCGCTATGATGAAAAGAATGTTGGGCTTTGTCTGGTTTGGAGTTTCCTGGCAACTTATGCCAAAAGATGTAAAGACAGGAATGCCAACTGCCAAAGTGCGAAATAAATTCTTCATTTGAACTATTTTTTGATGTTTTTAAAAATTATAATATGCAGATTAACAACTTTTTAATACACTTATATTTATAAACCCCGGGCATGTATAAACCTGTACTTTCAATTTTCAGTTAACAACCAGGTAATAATTTATCCTGTATTTCGAGTGAGTAAGGATGTATTTTATTCCCCTTGCATTCCGTTCATCATAAGGCTGATTTGTTACGGTTACACCATTTGCATATTTATAAGTAAAGTGCTCAGCTCCATTAACTCCGTGAGGGATCCGGACTACTGATCTTTCCCGAACGAGGCACGGTGTGCATTAACAGCCTTCTCTATTTCCACTATGATTTCAGGATTCTGATCCGCCCTGTTGAAGCGTTCCGAAGGATCGTGATAAAGATTGAATAGCTTGGGTGGATCGTGTTCTTCCCTGTCGCCCGGTAAGCCCCATCCGTACTGCGTGATGAAGTGCGCCTTCCATTCGCCGAGACGGCAGGCATACAACTCCGAGCCGCGATAGTAGAAAAAGGGTCGTTCCGGCATGGATTCATCATCAAACAGCAGCGGAGAAAGGTCCATCCCGTCATAGACAACATCTTGAGGCAATGCCGCGCCTGCCAGCGCCATTAAAGTCGGAAAGATATCCAGCGTGCTCGCCATTTCGCTGGTTACGCCCCCTGGTGATATCCGTCCCGGCATCCAGGCGATAGCGGGCACGCGAAAGCCACCTTCCCAGGTCATTCCTTTTCCGCCTCTTAACAATCCTGCACTGCCACCCTGTTCAAGTTCGCTCAGCCAGGGCCCGTTGTCGCTCGTGTAAATAACCAAAGTATTCTCGTCTAGTCCCTTCTCCCGGAGCAGATCCAGGATCTGGCCGGTACTCCAGTCCAGCTCTTCGATAACATCGCCGTAAAGGCCACGGAGGCTGCGGCCGGTAAACGCATCACTTACAAAAAGCGGCGTATGCGGCATAGTATGCGGCATATACAGGAAGAAGGGGTTATCCTGATTCTCGCGAATGAACTTGAGGGCCTCCTCCGTATACCGTTTAGTGAGAGTACGCTGATCCGCAGGTCGCTCAATGGTCTCCCCATCGCGCTGAAGCGGAACATTCCAACCATCAAGCGGAGGATCGACCCAATACCGGGCATGTCCAGGCAGCCCTTCGCGCCTGTCCATGTCATTGGAATATGGCAATCCGTAACTAATATCGAAACCATGATCTCCAGGCCGTTGCCCTTCATGGATGCCGAGATGCCATTTTCCAAAAAGCGCAGTGGCATAGCCCTCCTTCTTCAACGCACGGGCCATTGTGATTTCCGATTGCGGCAGGCCAGCTTCACTATGGGGAAAAAGTACGCTATTCATGCCGCTGCGCGCTGCATAGCGCCCTGTTAACAAAGCTGCCCGGCTTGGCGTGCACACAGCAGCGGCGGCATAGAAGTCCGTAAAAAGCAACCCCTCTTCCGCCATGCGGTCAATGTGCGGTGTGCGGATGGTCGGATGCCCATAACATCCTAAATCGCCATACCCCTGGTCGTCGGTAAAGATTATGATGATATTGGGCCGGCCCGAAAATTTTGGTGCATTCTCTCCATGGAGCGTCACCGATGGGGCTAGCAATAAGGCGGGGAGAGTATAACGCAAATAGTTAATATTTGTCCTTTTCATCATGATTTATTCACTTATTTGTTGTGTCAATTAATTGGATAAATATAGAAAGATTGCCTGAGAAAAAGCAACTAGAGGTTTTCCCCCCTGCCTAACGTCTGGTAAATCCTGTTGTCCAGCAAGATGTCATCACGCCTGTATTCCGGTAACAGGTAGTATTTGGTAAACTCCGACCCCGCACGCGCCATTTGATCAATCCGGGGCGTTTTAATAAGTCTCTGTCCGTAGCAACCCACACCCGCATAACCCAGATCATCAGCATTGATAAGAATAATATTTGGCTTTCTTATATCCGGTTCTTCCTTACATGATAAGGATAAAACAGATAAACTGCCTGCTAAATACACTAAATTTTTGTTGAATTTCATAGCTATTATGATTGTTTATTGATTTAGCTCACACTTATAAATCAAAAGTACTTTTTTTTGAACCGGTTTACATGCCGGCAATAAGACAAAAGCTATTTAATCCTGCCTAATTTGGTTTAACATTGAACATCGGATTTGACCAGATTATAACTCATTCATTTAATTTTATTAATTCCAGTGTTTATCTATTATTTCCTGAATATGTGGATATTTTTCATCGGTTTCATTTAGTTCTTCTCTTAATGTATTAAGCCTGACTTTTAGATCTTTGATCACCTCTGCGTATTCTGGATCAGAGTAACGGTTATCCATCTCATGTGGATCAAGAGTTAGATCATAGAACTCCCATCCTGGGGGAGTTACAATATCAGCCTGTGATCCCCAGATATCCATTTGTGGAGGATCTTCTGAATCAATCCCATAGAAGAAAATAAGCTTGTATTGCTTTGTTCTTAAACCGAAATGTGCGGGAACCGCAATGTAATGAGCCATATGCATCCAAAGCCGGTAGTAGGTTTCCTCCCGCCAGTTATTTTCTTTTTTACCTTCAATGGTCCTTTTGAAACTTCTTCCCTGCATATATGACGGTGCAGTGCCTCCAGCCAGTTCAATTATCGTAGGAGCAAAGTCTGTATTGTTGATAAGTAAATCCGACCTGACTCCACCTTTATTAAGATGAGGATATCTTATTATTAACGGCATTCTCATACTCTCTTCATACATCCACCTTTTATCGAAATAATCATGTTCACCCAGGAAAAAACCCTGATCTGAGGTGTAAATAATTACTGTATTATCATAAATGCCTTCCTCTTTCAAATGATCAATAATTCTTTTTATATTATCATCAATACCTTTTACACATCTCAGGTATCTTTTAAGATAAGTCTGATAAACCTCTTGAGTATATTCAGGTTCTGGAATAGAATCACTGATGCCTAATCTTCCTCCCAGGTCCCAGGCATTGCATCTTTTTGATACTGATCCTCCAATTACATGCCTTAAACTATCGTTGATCCCCCTTGTTGAAACAGAACCATGATTACCGGGATTAAAAAGGTTTTCAGGTTCAGGTATTGTTATATCCTCCAAATAGTCGTCGTAGCGTGGAGCATTTACAAACATGTCGTGAGGAGCTTTGAATTGATACTTCAGAAAAAAGGGTTTTGTTTTATCCCTGTTTTTCAACCAATCAATGGTGAGATCGGTTAGAACATCGGTTGAATGACCAGAATGCTTGACAATATTATCAGGCCAATCCCCATTCCCCTTTTGCCTTGTTGAAGGATTAATATAAGAACCCTGACCCGGAAGCACATCATAATAATCAAATGCGGCTGGTTCTTCCTTCAAATGCCATTTACCAATTATCGCTGTGATGTATCCTGCCTTTTTCATTTCTTTCGGAAGGTACTGTTTTTCAGCAGGGATAGATCCATACAGATCGATAACTCCATTGGTCTGAGGGTACTGACCTGTTATTATAGAAGCTCTGCTGGGTGCGCAAAGCGAATTATTGCAAAATACATTATCAAAAATAATACCTTCACTGGCAAGCTCATCCAGGTTAGGTGTGGGATTGAGCGAAGCCAGCCTGGAATGGTATATTCCAAAGGCCTGAGTGGTATGGTCATCTGCCATAATAAAGAGTATGTTTGGCTGCTGAGCTGTTTCTTCTTGGGAGCAAGAGGTAATTGTTATTCCAAGGCTAAGACATGCCAATGATCCTCGAAAAATATTTTTCATTTAATAACAATTTACTTAAAAATCGAAATTAATTTTTTGAGCAGGTTTCATTGCCGACAATAAACAAAAACTATTAAATCCTAGCCAATTTGGTTTAACTCCAGTCATAATATGTTTTTTTTAGTTAACGGAATGTACCTGGCCCATACCCCCTCGTGTGGACTCTCATATTTACATCCTTTCTTTTCATC
>PWYR01000008.1 GCA_003567775.1 Ignavibacteriales bacterium
AAAATATATTTGATTGAGTTGTCGGTGGAATTCCCTCGTGTGCAATTCCAATAGAAAGCGGGGTTGATGCTATCATTTTCCATATTTTGAGCAGAAAATCCCGACCGGTAATTTTTGTGTTCGCATCGATTACTCCATAATCAACTTTTTTACAGCACTTGACAACAGATTCACGTATTGCATCTATTAAGGCAGGACGCGGTTTTCCTAAACGTGTCATAAGGAAACATCTTCGAGGTTGACTTGGAATAGTAATAGTTACTGCATCACCATCAAGAGGATTGTAAAAAATCATTTTTTCTTCCTGGCGACTGGTATATCTTTGTATGGACCGGTGCTTTTTTTATGAGCAACAATTTTACCCTTAGAGCGATCAATTTTTACATACCGATCTGTGCGGGGATTTTTAACTTGCACCAAATCACGCTTTTTTTGTCCCATAATATTCTCTCTTATTTAAAGATATTAAAAGCATATAATAAATAATATATCACGACTTTCTGTAATTATCAATTTTAAATTGAAAACTTAGAGAGTATACAACAAAAGAAACAGATTTGGATAAACTGACCTCTTGGAAATGTAACAATATATTATTTCGAAAAAGAAATTGCATTTTTTTAGTGAACCGATATAATTTTGATCATTTAATCACTCGAACCGTCGCTTTTTGCAGGCCATTGTTCCCGCGACTTGTCCCAATAGAGTTCGACGCCGTTGACGTCGGGATCGTCAAGATACAACGCTTCGGAGACGCCGTGATCGGCTGCGCCGGTTAACGGATAGTTTGCATCGAGTAAACGTTTATATATTACTGCAAGATCTTTTCTCGTCGGATATAATATTGCATGATGAAATAATCCGGTCGCATTTGCCGGAGGCTGCGGGCCGTTTTTACTCTGCCATGTGTTCAATCCGATATGGTGGTGATAACCTCCAGCCGATATAAACGCCGCACTGTCCCTCCATTGTGTCACCAAATCAAAACCCAGTAAGCCGCAATAAAAATCGAGCGCACGCTGCAAGTTGGCAACTTTAAGGTGGATATGGCCGATACGTGCGGCTTTTGGGATAGTGTAATTTGTATCCATATTTATCGATATTAATTAAATGAAGGAGAAACTCTAAATCCTAATTTCATAAATTCTAAACAATTTCAAAATCGTAATGTCCAAATGTTCAAAACTATAGAATCCGGGAAGTTTGGTAATTTGAATTTGTTTAGGATTTAGATAATTAGAGATTAGGATTTGTCAATCTCAATATCCTATCATCTCCGGATCTTGGAGAGCCGCGTCCGTCGCGATTGTTTGTTAAAACATATAACGCACCGTCGGGTCCGACGACGGAATCGCGCAATCTGCCGTATACACCGCTGAACCAGTCATTCGCAAACAAGCGATCAATGGCAACAACCTCATAACCGTCACCTGCCCGCTCAAGATCGATTCGTACAAGCGCCTGGCTGCGCAAAGTTGCAACATATAATCTGCCGTTCCAGAAAGTCATCCCGCTCGGAGGCGTCGCTCTCATCCACATGATTACCGGATCGAGATACGGTTCGACGTTTGCCCCGCCAAGCACAAGAGGCCAACCGTAGTTTCCGCCCTTTTCAATCACATTAATAATATCTTTACCGCGCAGACCGAACTCACCCGACGGACCATGCTCGGATGAAAAGAGCGATCCGGTTTCGGGATGCCACGCAAGTCCCTGCGAATTGCGGTGCCCGAGGGAATACACCGGGGAGTTTTCGAACGGATTATCACCTGGTATATCGCCGTCCGGTGTGTATCTCAATATCTTGCCGCCGAGGTTATCCATATCCTGAGCTATCTGCGCCTGCCAGACATCTCCGGTGCATACATACAACATACCGTCGGGACCGAATGCAATTCTGCCGCCGTCATGCACCGAATGACCCGGAATTTGCTCTACAATAACACGATCGAATTCCAGCGTCGTTCCGGTATCGCGATACCGGGCAACACGATTATATAGCGATCCATCGGCGCGATATGTATACATTACATAAAGATACGGCTGAGTCGTATATTCCGGATGTACTGCAAGCCCCATCAAACCGCCCTCTCCGACATGTTCGACGTCATCGATCACTTTATACGGTTCATCCCGCAATATACCGTTTTCGATCAACCGGATCCGCCCGGCGCGTTCGGTAACAAGTGCTTTTTCATCTGACAAAAAAACTAATGCCCACGGAATACGCAGATTTTCGATCCATGTCTCAACAATATATTCCCCGGGTTCGGGTATAAAAGTATCCTCAACTCTTTGCGGAGGATCGCCGACCACCGGACTACCAAAACCGGGTACTTCTCCGTTTTGAGCATTGCAGGATGTGAAAATAAGCACCATAGGGAGTAAAAGTCCAAACACTTTAGTACGCATCGCATCTTCTCCATAAATTGAATTGTATAATCGTTTAAATTTTTATATCTTTTTAATTATGCAAATCGGAACACGCAAAAAATTAATTGTTGTCGGCGACAGAGTCCTGATTCTTCCGGATAAGGATAAGGACAAAACCAAACATGGTCTGTATTTACCGCCGGGCGTCAAAGAAAAAGAGAAAGTGCAGAGCGGATACATAATGCAGGTCGGACCCGGATACCCTGTCGTCAATCCCAATTATATGGATCAGGAACCCTGGTCAACTACTCCGAAGGATCCCGTCAAATACATTCCTTTGCAGGCAGAAGAGGGCGACTATGCACTTTTCCTCAAAGAATCGGCAATCGAAATCGAATACGAAGACAAACAATATCTTGTTGTTCCACAATCTTCAATATTAATGCTCGTCCGCCCCGATGCATTCGAACGATAAAAACATCGAATCTAACGAAAACATGGCTGAAGATAGAAAAGATACAGACCTTCATATTCTTTCATACGAGAACATTCAGAAACAACTTGAGAATGCGCCGTACGAGCTTGGTTACTATGTATTGCGTTTTTATTCAAAAGACGGGCGTCCGAGCGATAAACCCACCGATACTATCGATGAATTTTATCTTTATCCTTCCGGGGGTACACTCCGTGATAAACATTTTAATATCGTTTTCTACGATTCGCGGTTCGATATTTACCGGGGTTTCAAACCTCCGCATTTAAAACGGAAATAATTAAACAACGAAAATCGCTGAATACCACCGATTGATTACCTGCCCAAAATCCTACCGAAGCCCAGACCAATAGCGGGACCGAGATATCCTTTCTCTGCGCCTAACGGTCGCGTAAAGCCGACCGCATCAACACCTGCTTGTACATAACCTGCCCATCGCTCACCGAAGAATACTTCAATACCGAGTGCTGCCTGTCCGCCGGCGCCCCATCGAAATTGAGTTGCTGCAAGTGTATTTGCAAAGCCGGAAGCGTTCGGTATAGCCATACCGACGACAGGTCCCCCGATAAAACTGCTGAAGACTGTATACTCAATCACTTCATCGGATGCACGGTACAGGTCGTAACGGATACCGGTATAGATCGGCATGGCAAGCGCCGTTTCATCAACAAGTGTTCCACGGTAATGACGATCGGGCACATCACTAATAGAAAATATACCCGTACCGAACTGCCAGCTCAACGGACTCAGGGAAGACAATGTATAATAAGCTATACCTCCGCTGCCGTATGAACTCACACCCGGAACAAAACGTGAACGGCTTGACTGCTGCTGCCGGAATACCGTTTCACTTTCGTTAAAAACATACTGTGCGTATGATTTTTCTTCTTGATTCTCCTGGGCAGCAAGGGGGAGAACGCAAAAACCGACCATCAACAAAACAACCACCGCTAAGCTATGCAGCTTCATCTCAACCTCCGTTCTTATGGCAGCTCTACTGTAATTGTGATCTGTATTTTTCAATTTCGGATTTCGACCAAATGCCGGCGATCTCGTGTTTACACTTCGGGCAATGTCCGTCGACGAGCCGGTTTGCATTAACACGAAAACCATATCGTTCAATAACCGCAGTATTGCATTCCGGGCAATACGTATTTTCATAATCGTTTACCATACCGGGGGCGTTGCCGGCATAAACATATTTCAATCCCTCTTCATACCCGATCTCCGTACCGCGGATCACTCGCTGCACGGGAGTGTCGTTACGATCCATCATTTTATAATCGGAATGAAATGCCGTCACATGCCAGGGAATATCTTTCGAGACGGATGCAATGAACTTAGCGCAATCGCGAAGCTCCTCATCGCTGTCGTTAAATCCGGGTACGACAAGTGTGACGACCTCAACCCAGAACTTGCGTTCGTACGTCATTTTGATTGTATCCAGAACATGCTGCAGTTTACCGCCGAGCTTACGGTAATTCTTATCGTCGAATCCTTTAAGATCAATCTTGAACAGATCGACGTACGGCCGGATGTAATCGAGCACTTCCGGTGTTCCGTTCCCGTTGGAGACATACGAACCGATCAATCCTTTTTCTTGCGCAATCCGCATTATTTCGACCGCCCATTCGCTCGTGATCAGCGGTTCGTTGTATGTACTGGTAATTACCGGGACATCATGCTTCCTGGCAATCTGTACAAGGCGTTCCGCACTGACATATTCCGGCGGTGCAACTGCATTGGGATCACGCAGCGCCTGAGAGGTAAGCCAGTTCTGACAGTACGAACAATGGTAATCGCAGCCCAGCATACCGAAACTGAGTGCATCGCTCCCGGGAAACGCATGAAAGAAGGGCTTTTTCTCGATCGGATCGACCTGCAATGCGCCGACATAACCCGTCGGTACCATCAGCGTGCCGCCGGCATTAAATCGTATTTTGCACACTCCCTGTCTGCCTTCGGGTATTACACACCGGTGACCGCACGCGTAACAAAGCACCCTGTTCTTATCGAGTTCTTCGTAGAGTTCACCCTCTTTTGTGTTTTGGTTAAGTATGTCTTGTAATGTTTGTGTATCGCTCATAAAAAACCTAAGGCGCCCAAATAGATTTCACTGATATCACTTCCGTATCGCCCGAAAAACGTAACTCGTTTGTCGAACTCGCATAAAAGAACAAACCTTTATATGTTGTAAGATAATAATATTTTTTTGAAAGAAAACCCCCTCTTGCAAAAACCACAAGGCCGTCCCTTGATTTTCCGACTATCTCCTGAAAAAGCTCCGGCTCAACATGTACGATTGCCCCGGAAGCTTTCCGGGCTTGCGCCGCGGCGGCGGCGGCCGCAGCAGCGGCCGTACCTGCAGTTACTCCTGGATTCGCCATATTTTTTCTCGTATAAGTGTAACAATTTATATTTTCGTTTAGTTTACGTTATTTTCGATTCACATAGCCCCGTAAACGCTTCAGGTTTATAATATCTTCTGTCATGTTTTCTCCTTTCGGCGTTTCGAGAATTTTCGGGATATCACGAAACCGCTTGTCTTTCATAATGAGCGAAAAACCGGTATCACCGATCTGTCCCTTTCCAATATGTTCATGCCGGTCGAGACGCGAGCCGAGCGCACCTTTGGAATCGTTTAAATGAATAACCATCAATCGTTTCAACCCAATGATATCGTCGAATGTCTGAAACGTTTGTTTATATCCTTTTTCGGATGAGATATCATACCCGGCTGCAAATAAATGGCAGGTATCTATGCAGACCCCCATCCGTCTCTTATTTTCAACCATGCGTATCAGTTTTCGTATTTGCTCAAAGCGATAGCCGAGATTCGAGCCTTGGCCGGCCGTTATCTCGACGACCGATTTCACCCGGTATCCTTTTGTCCTCTCATGCAACATATTAAGCGATTCGGCTATAATCTTCAAACCGGTATCCTCTCCCTGTCCGACGTGTGATCCCGGATGAAATATAAAATACGGAATACCCAATCGCCGACAACGATTCAGTTCATCGAAGAAGGCATCACGGGACTTTTTGAGTGTTGTTTTATCCTTAGCACACAGGTTTATAAGATACGAAGAATGCACCACAACGGGTTGTATGCTTGTTTTCTTTGCTTCCTTTTTGTAGTTTATAATATCAAGGTCGGTCAGCGGTTTGCCCTGCCACTGATTATTATTCTTTGAGAAGATCTGCATAGTGGTGCAACCCACATGCTTACCGCGTTCAAAAGCAGTATGAACGCCGCCGCTGATCGACATGTGTGCACCGAGAAGCATGGGATTTAGGGTTTATTATTGTTTATTGATTATTGA
>PWYR01000075.1 GCA_003567775.1 Ignavibacteriales bacterium
AGCAGGTGTGAATGAATATCATTCATATGCAAAATTGTCAATTCTGTTTGCGGATCGTCGGTGAATGCATTGAATGAAATCAGGAATGTGAGAAGGATTGTAGTAAGTAATCTCATTTACTTCCCTTTCAGATGTGGTGAGTATTTATGAGTTAGTTATGATTAGAGCTTAATTATCAAACGGGTTACGGTATCACTCTACATAGTATGAAATATTAAAAAATAAACTGAAAAAAGCAACAAGCACCGAATAATCGGGACAGCGCCTTTTAGCTGTTTTTATGGTATTGTTGATGTAGAATAGATTATTGCATCTTCAGAGTAATTTTTATAATATAGGAATGCTCTTTTTATTTATAATTTCCTTTCATTTTTAATTTTTTCGGAGATTTCTAATTGAATGCACATAGTACCAATTGTGCGGTATCGGTAGCTTTACTGGGTTTATTTCTATTCGGGTGTGCACCCCGTGTTGAAAAAGCCATTCCCTGGACGTTTGAAAACGATCAATATGTCTTTATAGAATATCGATTGGAAGAAGATGGTCGGGTGCTTCAGGGCGAATTTCCTGCCGGACCGATGATCGATTTTCCGACCTATATGTTTGACCCTCATAGCGGTGCGCTCGCATCGCAGGAATTTACATTTGAGATTGACGATACATTGATGGTTATAATCGGTTGCAGCACGGCGCTGCGGGGAGTAGCCGGAGGGGGGATGGCGAGCAAGCTTCGGGGAGTATATAAATTCCCATATCAGTTTGAAGATCTTATTCTACGAGGCGTCGATGAATACGGGAATGTACACATCGGTTATCGCGATGAGCCGCTTGTGATTGAAAGCGGTGATGAATGGAATTACTCGACCACACGACGTGATACTGTGCGTATATCACGGGGAGATGCAATAGCTGAATTTACAAAAACCACCCGTATTATAAATTACGGTTTGCTTGATAAATCGAATATTCGAAAGTGGTGAAGGAGGTTATCGATGGGAAATCTATACAATTCCTGCATTAATTCACAATCCCGTTAGAAACTGCACCACCAGAACAAAAGCAATGATCTTCAATGCCGTCATCAACCATCGCCTGTAGGTCTCGGCGTCGATACGGTTGCGGATTGTTATTCCATATTTCAATATCACAATAGCAACAACCGAGAACGGAATGCTGATAAGCACCGTTTGCAGGTCAAGCGCATCGTGAGCGATGAATGTTCCCGTTTGCGATATCTTTCCCATAAAGAAACAAACGTTCAATATTTGAATTATCTGCAGCGGCTTCAACCGCATTTCGGTAAAGTAAATGATGAGCGGCGGCATGGTTATGTTTACGGTTCCTGCAAGAAGTCCGGCTGCCGACCCGACGCCGGCGCCGGAAACGGTGGGATGTTTGCGTACAAACGCCCAGTTCAGTGATGAAGTGTCCCGGGTATATAAATAGAACAAAATAACAAGAGCAAGCAGCAGCCGGAACGGATTCGGATCGAACAGAACTAACATCGTTGTTCCGATATAACTTCCGATACCGATGAATATAAGGATGAACCAGAACCGCTTCACCACATCCATAAACCTCCCGCCGCTTATAATGCTTGTAATATTGACTGTCATAGTCGGGATGAGGAGAATGATAATAGCGGTGCGCACATCGATTGCAAGGGCGATAATCGGAGTTGCCACGAGCGGAAATCCGATGCCGAGCGTACCGTGTACCACACAACCGAGCGTTATGGCAATTATTATTATAAAAAGTTCTATAAGTGTGAATTCCATTTTATTAAAAGTTGGCAGTTGACAGTAGATAGTTGACAATTTTGTATTTCTATTTTTTTCCTACTGTCAACTGTAAACTGTCTACTATTTTTTTATCGGCGCCGCCCGCCATGCAAGAAAAATTCCGATCAAGACCAGCAGCCCGCCGAACCCCTGCAACATACCCAAGGTTTCATTCAAAATGATCCATGCCAGCAGTGCGGCGGTAGCGGGTTGCAGCAGCAACGCTACGGATGCAAACGATGCCGGAAGATGTGCAAGCGCATATGCTATCATCGCCTGTCCGCCGGTGTGTGATACAAATGCTAATCCGATAAGGATACTCCATCCGTAAAGCGAGGATGCGAGAAGTTGATCTTCGGATAAAAACGCAATGATAAAGAGTGCGATAGAGGTAATTATCCCGCTCCACATCATCGTTACCGATGTTGAGAACATCGTTCGTACTTGCTTGATTGAAAGAATGTATCCGGCGTAGAAAACAGCGGTCAATAATCCGAGCGCGTCGCCGAGCACCTGCTGTTGACCGAGTCCGAAGCTGATGCCGATCAATAATGCAGCGCCGCCGAGCGCAAAGAATAAACCGATAATAAACATCAAAGTGATCCGCTCTTTAAACAGCAGCCACGCCCCAAATGTGACGAATATCGGAGCGAAGTTTGCAAATAGAGTTGCATTTGCTACCGTGGTAAAAACAATCGACCAGTGCCACACGGCGAGATCGCCGGCAAAAAAGAGTCCGGCGAGGCATACCCATTTCCATTCATATCGGGAACGCGGCGCCTTGGGTTTATCACGATGCTTACGAGCTGCTGTACTAATGTCAATTTGTGTCCATATCCAGAGCATCGGTACGGCAAATAGAAGACGGTAGAAGGCAGTAGTCACGGGACCGACTTCGCTCAGACGAACAAATATCGGCGCGAACGCGATGCCGATAGCTCCCACAAAAAGAACGGGGAGGGCAAAGGTCTTTGTTTTTTTAATTATTCCGGAATGATCAGTGTTCATGGTATGTATTATATTTGAAATAACAAGATAGTAAATTAATATCGATTGTTCAAAACACCCTCCTGCATGGAATTAGAATCAAACTTTTTGTAACTTTCCATAGTTACAGTTAGTATACTTTTATGTCACTTACCAGGAGGATACATGCCGAACACGAACCGCCGGGTAGTTATAACCGGTATGGGAGCGGTTACGCCCATTGGAAATACAGTTGACGAATACTGGAGTGCGCTTGTAAAAGGAAAGAGCGGGGCGGCGCCGGTAACTCATTTCGATGCATCACAATTTGACACCAAATTCGGTTGTGAAATAAAAAACTTCGATCCTTTACTATATATAGACCGGAAAACCGCACGCCGGCTCGATCCGTATTGTCAGTATGCGCTTGCATCGGCGGCGCAGGCAGTACAGGATGCAGGCATCGACCCCGGAAACTTATCGCAAGAGGAAAAAGACAGGATTGGTGTTGTTTATGGCAGTGGTATGGGCGGAATGAATATTTATCACGAACAAACCGGTGTTTATATAAAGGATGGTCCGCACAGAGTTTCGCCGTTTTTTGTTCCGATGATCATACCCAACATCGCAGCGGGATATATTTCTATGACGTATGGATTTCGTGGACCTAATTATTGTGTCGTTTCGGCTTGTGCAACCGGTAATAATAACATCGGCGATGCATTTCTTCTCATTCGAAACGGATACGTCGATGCGATGATGACCGGCGGAAGTGAAACCGGTGTTACCGAAATGGGGCTTGCCGGGTTTAACTCGATGAAAGCGCTTTCGACGCGAAATGATTCTCCGGAAACCGCCAGCCGTCCGTTTGACGCGACACGCGACGGGTTTGTTCTTGGTGAGGGCGCCGGTGCATTGTATCTGGAAGAACTTGAACATGCGAAGAAACGCGGCGCACGTATTTATGCTGAAATGGCCGGTATAGGATTTTCGGCTGATGCTCATCACATAACCGCACCTGAACCCGATGGAAAAGGCGCCATACTAGCAATGAAAATGCTCTTACGTGACGCAAATTTGAATCCCGAGGACGTGGATTACCTGAATATGCACGGCACCTCGACGCCGCTCGGCGATGTAGGTGAAACCAAAGCAATCAAAGCCGTCTTCGGCGACCATGCAAATAAAATGAATCTCTCGTCAACAAAGAGCATGACCGGTCATATGCTCGGCGCAGCCGGCGCGGCTGAAGCTATTGCAACGATACTGGCAATTGTTCACGACACCATTCCACCGACAATAAATTTCGAACATCCCGATCCGGCGTGCAATCTTAACTATACATTTAATAAAGCGCAGAAACGAACGGTAAACGTCGGCGTCAGCAATGCATTCGGTTTCGGTGGTCATAATACTACAGTCGCGTTTCGAAAATATGAAGAGTAAACTATGTATTCGAGGTAAACTTTATGAATTATAGGCATATTTATTTCTCTCTTATACTTTCATTTATGTTGCTTATCCCCCTCTTCGGGCAGGACAGCAGCGTAAGTAAGTTCGATCCTTTTTTACAAAGAGAATTAAAGAGTACGGGTGACATAACATTGCTCCGCCAGGCGCAGCCGGGAGTCCCGTCGCAAGCGCTCTCCAAATTACTGGAAATAGATGAACCTTTATATAATGTTATATTCCATGGAGACGACAGGGCGTTTGATGACTTGGGTATTCGGTTCAATACCCGGCTGCCGGGTATTGCAACAGCTCGTGTTTCCTTATATGATCTGCTTCGAGCCGGGTACCATTCCGGCATCAGGCAGATTGAAATAGGCGGAGAGATGACAGTCAATCTTGATAGGAGCGTTCGAAGAATCAATGCGCACCGTGTGCACGAGGGAGAGATAATGAATGTGCCCTTCAGAGGAAGGGATGTTATTATCGGGATAATTGACACCGGAATTGATATTTTTCACCCTGACTTCAGGGATACATTGGTTACCAATGCTTCACGTGTGCTGTCAATGTGGGATGTGCGGCTCGACCCGGAGGGGGACGAACGAAATCCGGAAAATTTCGATTACGGGGTGGAGTATACCCGCAATGCAATAGAGCTAGAATTACGTGGTGAGACGCAGGGAGCGATTCGATCTGCCGATGTGAACGGACATGGTACGCATGTTGCCGGTATTATCGGTGGTAATGGAATGAAATCTAACGGCTGGTATACCGGTGTGGCGCCTGAAGCTGAATTTATCGTCGTTTCTTTCACAGACGGAAGGTTTTTTCCCGCCGAAGTTGTGGATGCGATGAATTATATTTTTACAAAAGCAGATGAACTCGGAAGGCCCGCGGTTGTAAACCTAAGCATCGGCGGACACGGCGGAGCACATGACGGGACCGCAGGACACGAGCAGGTAATTACTTTCTATTCTCAAAGGAGCGGTAAAGCAATTACAGCAGCAGCCGGAAACAGCGGCAACAGAGAAATCCATTATGGTCAATCTCTTACTCCCCGCGAAGAATCGGAGTTTAATCTACGCATCCCCGATTATTCACCCGATCTGATAAACAACGATAATTACGTTTTGAAATATCTCTGGTATGAGAGCACCGACATTTTCGAGGTAACGGTAACTTCACCGAACGGTTTCGAAGTTTCTGTGCAGAGCGGAGATTCGGTGATGGTTTCGACGCCGGATGGTGCAATAGAATTGGATACGTTCGATAATTTTGCCAATCCTAAAAACGCTCGTGTATTTTTCATTAATATTCATACTACCAATACGCAAATACCGCCGAAATCCGGCGATTGGAAGATTAACGTTCACAATAGGTCGGGTGTATCAAGCGGCAAATATAACTCGTGGATTATTTCGTCCTCGATGGATAATCCTCGACCGGTAGTGCAACCGAACACCGGGCGAGAGTACACCGTGACAATTCCCGGCACTGCCGAGGGGGCAATTACCGCCGGTGCGTTTACTTCCCGGAGGGAGTGGACAAGTCGCAACGGACAAACGTGGCATTTCCCCGATGCGGTCGAAGGCAATCTGGCATCGTTTAGCGGCGGCGGTCCCACCCGCGACGGACGTACGAAACCGAATATAACCTCACCCGGACAAATCATCGGTTCGGCCAAATCCAGAGACGTGGATATTAATGACCCGAATTTTCAGGAAGCGCTGTTATTGCCGAGACAGGGATATTGGCTTTTGCAAGGTACAAGTATGGCTGCGCCCCACATAGCCGGTGTTGTGGCAATTATCTTCGAAGCCAATCCGGACCTGACCGGTAAACAAATAATCGAAATTATAGAACAGTCCGGTCAATCGGACGGGTATACCGGTTCAATTCCAAATAACGAGTGGGGATTTGGTAAAACCAATGCCATCGAGATGTTTGACCATTTCGAGATCACGCACGGTATACCGGATGAAT
>PWYR01000045.1 GCA_003567775.1 Ignavibacteriales bacterium
CCGGTACGTTATACGTACATAAAGATCGTCGTCTTTTCTTTTAATGGATGCGTCTATCGGCATAATGAGTTGATTTCGAATTCGATATCTGATCTCCGAACTCAGTTTCCGGTTAAACCGGTACTGATGCCGCACTTCAAATGTGTTGGTATTGTTCCGGAAGCTCGGTGCAATCAACCAGCCCGGATCGGTGTGACCGTACAGAAAACCAATATTATGATTTTTGAATATATCCTGGAAATTCAGCGATGCCTGCCACGCAACAGCACAATCTTTTGATTCAACATCAGTCGAAAGATTTAATTGCGAAAAAGCCGGGGTGGCGGGTGCGTAGCCGGCTTCCCCCGCAATCATTATGTTCATAAAGGATATATCGAGCGGCAGGTTAATACCGAGTCTGCCGGTTAAAGCCCAATATGCGGTGTTTTCTCCATTGTTGTTGCGGAATGATGACGGCATCAATGTAATACTCAATTCCCGTTGATTCCATAAACCGGAAGTTTCTTTACCTTCAACTGCTGCGAAAAAAGTGAAGCGGCTTGCAGGTTCGATAAAATTTATCGGCGAAGAATAGTACGATGTTGTTCCCTTACGATGATTATACTGGGAGATTATATGTACGTACCATTCCGGGTGAATGAGGTAGCGCAGCCAGATTCCGTCTACCCATTGTATTGATACGTTCGATGAGGTGTACCGGTCGATTCCCTTTGCAAGTATTCCTCTGAGATGAAAACCGTGCTGCATACGTCCCAACTGGACCATCCATCGGTTTTTATCGCTCCACTCGATATAAAACATATCGAATGCAGTCTGTCCGAGCCGCAGTCCGCCCGACGATGCCCCATATGGATGATACCAGAATGCAAATTTGTCCTGTTCGGTGGAGTAGCGTCCGGCCAGGCGCGAAGTAAAACTAAACTTTTCGTTCACACGGTACGTGAAACCGAACCGCGCGCGCATCCGCCATTCCGGGGTTTTGGAAAATTCTCCTGCATTATTTTTCGTTTCAATAAAATAATAACCGGTCCTGATTTGACCATGAAATGTAAAATTATCCGACTTTAAAAGCGACTGGGTATGTAATGTGTTTGATAATACGGGCCAGATGATGAGAAGGATTCCGGCGTAAAACTGTATAGTCTTCATATGTTTCTTTATCACAGAAAGGAAATCGTATCACGGTTAGTTAATGTATCTGCATTAAGGTAAGAAAATAATTTATGAATTGAAATGACAAATCGTTTCTGACGGTATTGTATCAATGCAACGATAAACCTGACAGATTTTTTAAAACCTGTCAGGTTTATAGAGTGACATTTTCTTAATTAACCGGTTCAATACGATACAACGCGCCGTTCGCATGATCGGTGAGCACATAAATATTACCGTCGGGTCCTTCGCGCACGTCGCGAATCCTGCCGACCTCCCTGAGCAACAGTTATTCATCATGGAAGACTTCGTATTGTCCTTGATATTCACGTACAACCAATCGGCGGATGCGTTCGCTTCGTAATCCGCCTGCAAGGAGATCGCCTTTCCAACGGGGGAATCTATCCGAAGTTACCATTGCCAGACCGGCAGGCGCAAGTGTGGGGAGAAATTCATAAATGTGTCTGGTTACGCCCTCCATACGCCGGGCTTGTGCATGGGGAAATTCTTCCTGTGTACGGTAATCAAGTCCCTGCGTTACAATGGGCCAACCGTAGTTGTTGCCCGGTTCGACGAGGTGAAGCAAATCGCCTCCCCGCGGGCCGTGTTCTGTAACCCATATCTTATCGGTTTCCGGATTAACGACGAGACCCTGAATATTGCGATGGCCGTAGGAGTAAATTTCATCGAGAACATCCGGGTTATTTACGAACGGGTTATCTGCCGGAACCGATCCGTCATCGTTTAAACGGAGGAGCGTTCCTGCATGATCGCCGAGATCCTGAGCGCGCGGCGGATCGGCGCCGCGGTCTCCGATACTCATTAAAAGAGTACCGTCATTCATCCAGGCAAGCTTTGAGCCGTAATGCCGTCCCGGACTTGAGTAGCGATCTTGTTTGAAAATCTCCTCTACATCGACAAGCGCATTGCCGTCGAGCCGACCGCGGATTAGTGTTGTTGCTGTTTCACCCTGATTGTTCGGCTTTGAATATGTCAAATAGATCCACCCGTTCTCTGCGTAATTCGGATGAATTACGACTTCCATCAGACCGCCCTGATTGCGTGCGTAAATTTCGGGCAAACCGGAAACACGGGTTTTATTCCCGTTTTCAATGACATTTAGTCTCCCAGGACGTTCCGTGACCAGTTTTCGTCCATCGGGAAGGAATGCCACCGACCACGGATGTTCCAGTCCGTCGGCAACTCTAACCAGACGGATTCCATGGTATTCCGTGCGCAATTCCTTCGATTGCCATTCCTGTCCCTCGATTGTACAACTCATTGCAAGCAGAAGTGCAAAGGTAAATATTGAGATAGATCTTAGATGTATGCTCATTGCAAATCATCCTTCATTTTGTTTAACGGATTGTTTTTTAAAGTTTTGAAAAACGGTCTATTGAACGGTATTCAGATTCAGATAGTATATTAACATTATACTACGGCAGATAGTGCCATTTGATATTAAGAAAATTTTTTAGTTATATTGAAAATTCCGGTAGAGTCGCTCATACCGATTGTAAAAATTTTATATATATATAAATTGGGAGGAATAAACCATGAAACGACATTCTGTTTACTTGCTGTTTTTGTTGTTACCGCTTGTCGTGGTAGCATCCGATAATCAACGTAATACTGCATCTGAGGAAGGCGTGATCGAAATTACGGAGTGGAGAGTACCGTGGGACGGCCGTCCGCGTGATCCGTATGTTGCACCCGACAAAAATATTTATTTTGTCGGACAGCGAACTCATTATGTGGGTCATTTCAATGTAGAAACCGAAGAATTCAGCCGCTTTTATCTCGATGACGGTACAGGTCCGCACACCGTTATCGTCGGTTCCGATGGGACGCCATGGTATGCCGGTAACCGCGCCAATCATATCGGAAAGCTTGACCCGAATACAGGTGAGATAAAGAAATATATGATGCCGGATGATATGAGTGCACGTGATCCGCACACGATGGCGTTTAACGATGACGGTAACATCTGGTTCACGTCGCAAGGCGCCAATTCCGTTGGATTGTTTGATATAACAACCGGTGAGGCAACGATAATTCCCGTACCGACGGAACGGTCGCGTCCATATGGCATCGTTATGGACGTTGATATGAGACGTCCGTGGATAGTGCTCTTCGGAACAAACAAGCTCGCAACGGTCGATCCGCAAACGATGGAGCTGACGGAAATCGAACTACCCCGCGAAGAAACACGCCCGCGCCGGCTTGCCGTTACGTCCGACGGCAATGTCTGGTATTGCGATTATGCAGCAGGATATATCGGCAGATATAATCCCAACGACGAATCCATCCGGGAGTGGAAAATGCCACAGGGGGAAAATTCACAACCGTATGCGATGGCAAGCGATCATAAAGATAGAGTGTGGGTAGTTGCTTCAGGAATCGAGCCAAATGAATTTACCGGTTTTGATCCCGCAACGGAATCGTTCTTTGTACGGGAGCCGATAGAGAGCGGCGGCGGCACCGTTCGCCATACGGTGTTTCATGAAGAAACACGATCGATATGGTTCGGGACGGATACGAATTATCTAGGGCGGGCGGTGTTATTAGATTAATACATTGGTTATTTGTTATCGGTTAATGGTTAATCGGCGTTTGGCAGAAACCGACGATTAACCATTAACTGAAAACTACTAACTTCTTAATGATGAAATACCAATACCTTTATATTCTACTCATCGCGGCATTCCTTATACTCCTGTCCGTTGATCTACAAAGGGTTTCCGGATCGATAAAGTCGTTCTACCCGGACCATATCGATGGTCCCTTCACCGGTGGATTCGGCGAAGAGAGCTGTCATTCGTGTCACTTCGATTACGAACTAAATTACCCCGAAGGCAGTCTCGAAATCCGCGGATTAAATTCAACATATAAACCGGGGCAAACGTATGAGTTTGAGATTGCATTAACCCGCGCCGACATGCAGGATGCCGGTTTTCAACTCACCGCGCGGTTTGAAGACGGTAGTCAGGCAGGAGGTTTTTTGCTGAACGATTCGCTCACCTTTACTCCCGGTATAGAAGGCGATGTACAGTACCTTCAACATGCACCCGGAACGAGGACAGTGGAAAACAGCATCAAAACGTGGAAGATAACATGGATCGCCCCGCAGCAAAGAACGGGCGATGTTATCTTCAATATAGCCGCAAATGCTGCCAATGGAGATCAATCGGAGTTCGGGGATTGGATATATGTGGAGGAGGTGCGGGTTGTGGAATAATTATAATAAATTCAGTATAAATTATTTCACACAAAATATTTTGCGGCCCACATTTTCCGTTTTGTGAGCCACAAATCAGTTTGTGGATATTCCGTGAGCCACAAAATTATGTGTAATGAATCTATGTAAATTATTGTAAATAATAAATATGTAATAGCTTCCGTTTGTTACATCCCCAGCTCCCGCCGCAATTTCGCCGTATCGACTTTCATGTATTCATCATCTTGTATTTGATTCCGTGACTCAAATTCCAGTAACAGCGATTCGAGCAGTTCTCTGCCGTCGGGATCCTTAACTGCTTGGCGGGGCGTCAAGTTTTTCAATGCCGGGATTGGTGAATCGAGCCAGTTTTTCCAATGCTGTTCCATCATTGTTGCTATGTATTCCCTTACCTCGGGAGATTCTGTTAATATACGTTCGTGTTCGCTCTCTTCTTTAGATTCGGGGGGCAGTTCTTCGACTTTTTTCAAAAGCTGCTCCTGTGTTTCGACCTCAACCCGCAGTAACACTGCATCGCCACCGAGGCGTTTTTGTATTTCTTTTTGAACTCGTTTGGAGCGTTTCTCGGAATTTACCTCAACTATGAGGGTTGATCGGTTGATAATCAGTACTGCTATGGTTGTTGCTCCGTCCATCATTCCCTTTTTTGTTTTCTTTAGCCAGCTAATATCTACCGACATCGGTGAACCGTTATCATCCGTCTCCGCATTTGCGAGTATTTGCTCATCCGTAGCTTTGTTAACCTTTTGTTCGAGATCTTTTAGAGCATGAAAAGCTTTTTCAAATGATGGTATTTCATAGGTAATAGTGTGGAATAAAAGCGGATCTCCGTCTGTATTCCGGATTTGAAGCGTTTGGTTATCCATATCTTCTACTATGTCGAAATATGCCCGGCGAAGCTCTTCTTCATATTCAAGAAGCATTTCTGCCGGTATGTGCCCGTCAACCAATTGCACTTCTTTTTCAAGTGTTTTTCGCACTTCGAGTAGACCTGCAAACATTCTCGAATCGATAACCCGCGGAGCGCTGCCCATCATAAATTGTATGCCGTCCATCTCAACCACACGTGCAAAAATTATATATCCGGGTTTTAGTATGGTGGATGCGGATCGTTCCTGTACTTTGTACTCCTGTTTTCTCAGGATATCTTTCATGGTTAATTCTTCGCCCGGGATTACACCGGTTACCTGAAAGAAACTATACGGAGTGTTAATCGTCGATTCAATAAGCCGGCGCTGTCTGTCATCCACCTGAGCGCCTTTTTTATCCAGAAACATTTTTGCGAGGTATGTTTCTCCGTCCGGTTTCCAGTTGTAAAGTAGCCACCATGTAAATGAATCCGTTTCAGGCGTGTCAAATCTTATCGGAACGGATTTCTCAAAATGATACTCGTTCCATGCTTGTTCAATTATCCATCCTCCATATTGCTGTTTTCCATAACTCAATATGGAATCAGTGGTTTCTCCGTCAAGACGGCGAAGCCGGTCATAGGTGCTCACAGGATGTTGGGGTATCATCGCACCGTGACATTTTTTATATTTTTTGCCGCTTCCACACGGACAGGGATCGTTTCTGCCTAACGTTCTCATATTTTAATATTTTTATTGGTTAGATATATTCTAATTAGAACTTGATAATAAATTTAAGCAGAAAATCAAAGAATTGCTATTTTATCCGGATAAA
>PWYR01000019.1 GCA_003567775.1 Ignavibacteriales bacterium
AGGACTCGAGCGAAGAGGGCAGCTCATCGGCCCCTACGACTTGCAGATCGCTGCGCAGGCCATCACGCGAGGTCTCGTCCTCGTGACGAACAAGCTCGAGGAGTTTCGGCGCGTGCCGGAACTGAGGATCCAGAACTGGACGCGTTGAGTGCGTCTGGGCGCGGTTTCGTGGCGTCGCCCGAGCGGAGTTCGACGACGCTCGCGAGTTCCGCGGGCATGCGTTCGACCTGATGGCTCGGGCACAGCAGTTCTTGATGACGCTCCGCAACGACACCAGCGTCGAGGTCGAGTACCAGTCGTCCTCCCTCGAGGGCCAGACGCCCGCGCGGACGGTCACCGCGCCGCCAGTACTCAAGGCAGGGCGGATCATGGTGCCCGCCGCGGGCTTCGAGGGCGACTACCGGCAGGGCGATGTGTTCGCTACCTGCGGGGCCTCTTCGCTGGTCGCGTTACCGCTTCGCGCTGACCAAGGTGCTCGCGGTAGGGTCACCGCGTCAGGCCAACCGGAGCAAGCGTAGATCGGTGAGCGAGAAGTCGTCGCCGACGAACGCCAGCGGCACATCGCGAGCGCGCGCGAGGGCGTAGGGGAAGGTGTCGCCGTAGTTCAGGCGAGCCGGATGGCCCGACGCTCGGCCGAACGTCAGGTACGCGGCCCGCGCGATCTCGACCTGTGCGCCGTCGACCGCGACGATCTCGACGCGCAGCAGCGTCAGTAATCGGTCGAGAGCTTCCCGCGGTTCATTGGCCCGCGAGGCGAGGACGGCTTGCGCCTCGACGACCGAGGCCGCCGAGACCAGCCGCGCTGAGCGCCCGAGAAGGGCGGCCACGCTGTCGCGGTGGCCGGCCTCGGCGAAGGCGACGTGCAGCAGCGCGCTGGTGTCGACGGCGATCAAGGCATCCCGAGTTCCAGCTCGAGTTCATCGCGACTCGGCTGGCGGCCCAGGTGAACCGGTCGGATGCGGGCGTGCACGTCGCGTTCCAGGCTCGCAAGCACCTCGTCCAACGCAGCGCCCGCCGTGTCCGCCTCGTAGGCCTCGAGCGCCGCCAGCAGGACGGCCGTCTTGCTCTTGCCGGTGCGCACGGCGAGCCGCTCGACGAGCGCCACTGCCTTCGGATTCCGGAGGTTGACCTGGGCCATGGCAAGAGGCTAGCACGAAGTATAGATGTCATGTGGTGTCTCTAGAGTCGTGCCGAGACGGCCTCGGCGGCGACATCTTGCCGAGCGCGCGGCCGACGGTCAGGGACTCGCCGGTGCCGAGGCCGGCGTCGCGGAAGGTGTACGGGCGGGTGCTGCATCGGGTGGGGTGGCGGACACGTTCCGCTGCCCGGGGCTTGGCGCTTCGGTCCAGTACGCGCGGCGGGGCATCTGCGCGTTGGCTATGATGAACCTCATGAACGCCGCGCTGCTCGGCCGGATCACCATCGATCCAGACGTCTGCCACGGCAAGCCGTGCATCCGAGGTTTGCGTTATCCGGTCGAGAGCGTCCTGGAGCTCCTTGGCAGCGGGATGAGTTCTGAGGAGATCCTCGGCGATTACCCGGATCTCGAGCGGGAGGACATCCTGGCGGTGCTCGTCTACGCCACCCGGCTCGCTCAGGTGAAGCGTACCGTTCCCGCGGCGTGACGCGTTTCCTGGTGGATGCGCAGCCGCCTCGGCGGCTTGCCCGAGCGCTGCAGTGCACCGGTCTCGACGTGGTGCGCATGCTCGACCTGCCGCTGGGTAATGCGACTCCGGATAGTGACATCAACGCTGCGTCGCTGGAGCAGCGGGGCTGGCCCCTACGAGCGTTCTACTGGGCTCGTCGAGTAACGCTGTCAAGGAGTCCTTCCGGGTGCGGGGCAACGGTGCAAGCCCAGCGCTCACACAGACGTTCAACAGGGTTTAACATTCCTGTATGGATCCTCGATGGCGCCAGCTGCACGACCTGGCGATGCGGCAGCAAGGCCACGTTGCTACGCGCCACGTCGAGGCGGTAGGGCTCACGCGGCCGGCGCTCCACTACCAGGTGCGTGCGGGGCTGCTCGAGAGCGTCTCGCGCGGCGTGTATCGCTTCACGACGTTCCCGCCGGGCGAGCGCGAACGCGAAGCAGCGGTGCTGCTGTGGGCCGGAGCAGACCAGGGTGTTGCCGCAGCGTTCAGCCACGAGACGGCTCTGCAGCGGTACGAACTCACGGACGCGTTCGCCGAGAAGCTCCACCTGACGGTGCCGCGCGCGTTCCGGAAGCGGGCACCAGGCGACGTCGTCCTGCACCGCGCGGTGCTCGGTCCCGACGACGAGCGGCGCGAGGGCCTGCTCGCCTACACCACGCCGGCACGGACCTTCCTCGACCTCCTCGCTGCGGGCTTCCCGATGGAGCCCCTGCGCGACGCCTATCGAGTGGCTGTCGACCGGGGGCTCCTGCGACGGAGCGCGCTACAGCGCGACGGCGCGACCGTACGAGGGTACGTCGATGGTTCTCCGGCGGGGGGTCGCGCCGACCTGATCGACCGCCTTGGGCAGCTTCTCGAGGGAGCGTGACGTGCGTTACGCCGACGGAACGGCCTTCCGCAAGGCGCTGGCCGATCGCCTCCGGCGCCAGCACCCTGATCAGGACGTGGGCCGCCTCCAGAAGCGGGTCGCCATGGAGCGTTTCCTTGCCCGAGTCGTGGCGGTGCTCCCGGAGCAGGCGCGGCTCAAGGGTGGCTACGCGCTGGAGCTTCGCCTCGATCAGGCCCGCGCGACGCAGGACGTCGATCTTGCACTGCGTGACGTTCCAGCCGGCGACGCCCTCGAGGTGCTGCGCGACGCGGCCGAGCACGATCTCGGCGACCACCTGACGTACCGGATCGAGGTGACGAGCCGCGGCGCTCCACAGGGCGCTCCGTACGGGGGTGAGCGGCTGACGGTGGTGCCGGAGCTGGGCGGGCAACGCTATATGCCCTTCCCTCTCGACCTCGGCCTGGGAGACGCCGACCCGGAGCCGCCCGACGTCCTGCGCGGCGGGATCGACCTCAGCTTCGCGGGTCTGGCACCTCTCGACGTGCCGGCGGTGTCCGTTGCGGTCCACGTCGCCGAGAAACTCCACGCGCTCTCGCTCCCGCGATCGGACGGACGCGAGAACTCGCGGGTCAAGGACCTCGTCGACGTGGTGCTCCTGCGCCTGGCTGCCTTCGACGACGTCGAGGCCGTGCGGCGGGCCGTTGCCGCGACCTTCGAGCGGCGCGGAACCCACGAGCTTCCCGCACGGATCGCGGTGCCGCTGCGCTCGTGGGCCCGTGAGTACCGGAAACACGCACAGGACCTGCATCTTGATGCGGGCGTCGACACGGTCGAGGGCGCTGCGGGCATCCTGGACGACCTCGTGGACGCGATCAGGCTCGACCACGCACGGTGACGGTGACGGGCACGTTTGGCGGCTGTGCCGCGGGCGATCGACCCGGTGGGATCGGATCGTGACCTCGTCGCGCCTATCGCGGCGCCGTCGGTTTGCCGCGCAGTCACCGGACCGCTTTTCGAACGATGCCTGATGCGTGATGCTTGATGCAGGAGGGGTCGATGAGGACCGCCGTACGGATCGACGACGACGTGCTGAGGGCCGCCCGCCAGCTTGCGAACAGCAGAGGGCTGAGCCTCGGAGAGGCGCTGTCGGAGCTGGCACGGGCATCGCTGACGCGCGTGGCGGTTGGCGAGTACCGCAACGGTGTGAAGCTCTTGCCTGTCAATCCCCAAACGTCCAGATCGACGATGGAGGAAGTCAACGCCCTGCGGGATGAGCTCGCGTGAGCGCGTTCCTCCTCGACGTGAACGCCATCATCGCGCTGCTCGACCCGACCCACGCGCACCATGATCGTGCGCATGGTTCGTTCAGCGGGTCGGGAATCGAGAGCTCCTGCTGAGCAGCGCGCAGGTCACCGACACGTCTCTCGTGCAGCTTGCGGTGTCGCTTGGTGCGCGGCTCGCCACCTTCGACGCGCGAATCGTGACCACCGCCGTGTCCACGGTTGAGGGTGCAGTCTTCCTCATCCCCTGAGGTTGGCCGCGCGACGTCGTGTCCAAGGCGAAGTGCTGGTGATCGGATCGCTCGCGTTCGCCAACACGCCGTACGCCGCCAGCGGCGAGGGCGACGGCCGCGAACGCTGCTCCAGCCACGAACCAGCTTCGTCGGGCCTACGCGAGCGGTGTTGCGGCTACGTCGCTTCCACGGTCGCGACGGTGCTCGTCGGTTTCGGTACGTCCAGTCCGTCGGCGCGGAGGCCCTCGATGTGCAGGGTGATGGCCGTTCGGATCCGACGTTCGGCCTGTGCTCGTGTGGCGCCGGTGGCGGCGCAACCCGGGAGATCCGGGACGAAGGCGGAGTAGTTCGAGCCGGCCTGCTCGATCACGATCGCGTAGCGGGTCATCGGAGCCACCCTTCCAGCGTGGACTGCTTCATGATGCGCCGAGCTTGCCAGCGCCGACGTCTAGCGCGTGCGCCAGGGACGGTACCGCATCCCTACGCGGTACGAGACCAGGAACTCCTCGGCCTGGTCATCAGGATCGTAGATCGGAAGGATGTGTACAGGGAGCAGAACGGATTCAGGGTCTGGAGCACGATGCTCTTGGCCCTTGCCGGACGCCTGCGGTCCCGTTAAGAAGGTCAGGTCTCCAATCGTCAGGTCTGCAGACGTGATGGGTCCCAGGTTGCGAATCTCGAGCGCCGACGTGGCCATCGTGCTTTGCGTCGTAGCGCGGACGAGCAGAGCGCGTGGACGTCCTGGCCGAGGCCGGGCCAGCCGGTCGACCCGAACACCACGAGGTCTCCGGAAGGCAGGTGTGGGCCGAGCGTGAAGCGGGAGTCGCCAGGATGAACGGCGGAGGTAGCTACCCGCGCTCCGTGAACAGCTGCTCGATCTTGCGCATAGGGTAGACGAGGCGCCTCGGTTCGTCGGGCAGGCTTGCGAACCCCAGACGGGCGTAGAAGCCGATCAACGCGTCGCTCTCGGCAACCGGTGCTTCTGAACCAGCGCGTTGCTCAGGGTGTAGAAGCCGACCACGTAGCGGTCGCCAAGGGTCGCCATGTTCGCCACGCACCCGTATCGGCCGACGTCACGATCGAGACCCGTGTGCAGGTAGGTGTTCCGGGCTTCTCGCGATCGGCCAGGATGACGTCGAGCACTTCGCTGTCGGTCAGGCTCAGTTCGCTGCGGCGAGGCGTTGGCTAGCCGTGGCAGCATGCGGCGTGTACCGAACGACCAGGTTTCCAGCGACCGACGCGGAGCGGGAGGCCATGCAACTGCCCAGGACCGGCACGGATGCTTTCATGCCCCTTGGGTCCAGTCACCTGAAGGTGCGGTGCCGAGCCGCGCGTGTCAGGTCTTGGTTCGTGGCGCCGGGCGCGCACGCGGAGGGCGGAGCTTCGGGGAGGTGCTCACCGGCAGCACGAAGCTCGGCCAGCCCATGCGTTGCGTCATGGATTGGATGAACTCGCGCGCGTAGGGCCAGGCGTTGGCGCGCACGTTGCGTTGGCCGAACTCGCGCCAGATCGGGTCGGTGATCGGTTCGGCGCTGCGGTAGGTGAGGCGGAAGCGGGCCGTGACGGAACCCAGCGTTTCGTCGGTTTGATCGAACGACGCGGTGATGGTCGTGAGGGCTGTGAAGCCCCGCTCGTCACGCGTGTCGAGCACGGTGTCGACCACGAGCTTGACCTTGGTCGAGCGGGCGTTCGGTCGCGCGCCGCAAGCCACGACCTCGGCGCCGGCCAACACCACGGATACCAGGTCCACGCCGCGGACGAACGCGTTGTAGGTCCGTGCATCGACGCGCTCTGGTGCGACTTCGCTCACGCTGCAAGCTCGAGGGTCAGCGGCGCTTCGTCGTCGAGTGGTCCATCATCTGCAGCCTGCGCCTCGACCGAGGACGGTTCGAGCGTGGTCGGTTCGCCGCCGAAGGCGTCCAGCGTGAGCTCGTGGACGAGCGCGATGCGCGTTCCCTCAGGGCAGCTCACGTCGATCACACGCTCACCGACGCGGAGCGCGAGGAGCAGGTCTGCGCCGAGCGCTTCGGTGTA
>PWYR01000107.1 GCA_003567775.1 Ignavibacteriales bacterium
GAAATTTTAAAAAGAGCGCGGGAATAATAGTCCGAAAAAATGGCATGGCAAAATAATTTTCCCTACATTTGTTATTAGAAATTATATCGAATAGGAACATTTCGCTGCATGGAGAAAACACTTACCGAAACGAATCTTATATCCGACCCCGTTGAACAGTTTTCACGATGGTATTCCGAAGTAAAGAATCTGCAAATTGAGATGTATGATGCAATGACGCTCGCAACCGCCGACGAAGCGGGAATACCGTCGGCCCGGATGGTGCTTTTAAAAGGTTTTGACGAAAACGGATTCGTGTTCTATACCAATTATACAAGTGTTAAAGCGCGTGAAATCGAAACAAATCCACGCGCATGCCTTGTGTTTTACTGGAAGGAAGTCGACCGGCAGGTGAGGATTTTGGGGAAGGCCGAAAAAGTATCGCGGAAGGAATCGGAGGAATATTTTCAGACCCGTCCGTATGAAAGTCAGCTCGGCGCATGGGCATCACAACAAAGTACAATAATACCGGATCGCAGTCTTCTTGAGAAACGATTTGAAGAATTAAAACAAAAACATCCCGGGGGGAATGTACCGCTGCCGGATTTCTGGGGAGGGTACCGCGTAATCCCCGATGCATTTGAGTTCTGGCAGGGAAGACCGAGCCGGTTACACGACAGGATCAGATATACGAAGAAAGGGAAGATTTGGGAAATCGTACGGCTCGCACCGTAAAAAAATAATTAATGGTTCCTTCGCCGAATGTTTTCGTAACCTATGGGAGTTGTTCACATGATTTGAGCCGGAACCATTAACCAATAACCGTGAACGATTAACTGTATACATCAGGAGTTAACAATATGGCAGATAAATCATCCGACAGCGATAGAAAATACGATAAACTCAGCGAAGAATTGCCGAAACAAACACAATCCAAAGGATTGCTGCACTGGATTGAAGTGATGGGCAATAAACTTCCGCATCCGTTTTGGATGTTTGTGTGGATCTGTATACTTGTTATTATACTGAGTGCTCTTACTGCCTTTTACGGCGTGAACGCAACGCACCCGGATACCGGAGAACGTATCGTTGCCGAAAATCTGGTAACGGGTGATGGACTTCGTCGTTTTGTTCAGGAAATGGTCACCAACTTTGCACACTTTGCGCCGCTCGGACTGGTTATGGTGATGCTTATGGGTGTATCAATCGCCGAACGAAGCGGATTACTCGCGGTCGTTATGCGCGGGATTGCCTTTGCCGTACCGAACAAGATCGTGCTGCCGACTATCTTCATGCTCGGTGCGTGTGGCAATATAGGATCCGATGCGGGAATTGTGGTGGTGCCGCCGATTGCGGCGCTCATCTTTTCGAAAATGGGATTGCATCCTGTTGCCGGTTTGGTGGTCGGCTATGCCGGCGCGACCGCGGGATTTACTGCTAACTTTTTAATTGCCGGCACCGATGTGCTGCTTGCCGGTATAAGCACCGAAGTTGCGCGTGATATCAACGGTGGTATTGAAGTGAGCGCCACCGCAAACTGGTATTTTATGATCGTTTCGACGTTAATGCTTGGCATCGTTGGTGCGTTTATCGCCCGGCGATATACTATCCCGCGAACTCAGTCGTTCCCCGGTGCCGATCAGCTCGTCGATGAAACTGCTGATCCATCGACAAGCCGGCTGACCGATGTCGAATGGAAAGGATTGCGCTGGGCAGGGATAACTCTGTTGATATATGTGATTATTATCGGAAGTCTCGTTGTACCGGAAAACGGTGCGTTACGCGACCCCGAAACCGGTTCAATCGTACCGTCCCCTTTCCTTCGCGGATTGATACCGATACTCTTTTTCTTCTTTGCACTGCCGGGATATGTGTATGGAAAGATATCCGGGACGTTCAAAAAACCCGACGATGCCTTACGCGCGATGGAACATGGTATGAGGGAACTGGCCGGCTATATAGTACTGATGCTCGTCGTTGCACAGTTCATACACCTGTTTAGCTGGAGCAATATGGATACCATCCTCGCGATACGGGGCGCCGAATTCCTGCAGGCAACCGGTTTGACCGGTCCATTGCTTTTTGTGCTCTATATGACCATCGTTGCTTTTGTGAATATTTTCATGGGGAGTGGTTCGGCAAAGTGGGCGATCTTCGCACCGATATTTGTTCCGATGCTTGCCCAGTTGGATTATAATCCGGCATTCGTTCAGTTGATGTACCGTGTGGGCGACTCGATTACTAACTGTGTTAGTCCGCTCTATGTATATTTCCCGTTGCTCCTCGGGTGGATACATAAGTATGATAAGAGAGCAGGTATAGGTACCATTGTATCGCTGCTCGTTCCATATGCCGTGATCTTGTTTGTTATGTGGACCGTGTTGTTGTTTATCTGGTACGGATTGGGATTGCCGATAGGAGTTGGTGAGGGAATTTATATAGCGAGATAATGATAAAGAAATTTAGAAAGCGCTATATATCAAGAATACTTCTTGAAATATAGAAACATACTTATCAGCTATTTAAGATTTCAACAACAGATAGTAACATATAAATTGTAAATGTTATAACGGATTGCTGATGGATACGTTACCTACTTCGATATAAACTCTCCAGCAACATCAAAGATCCTGCGAAAGCCGGCATTAATCTCATCTTTTATACGGACATGCAGCGGAAACGGATTCTCATGCGAATAGGAGTACGGAAAATCCTCCGTTCTTATTCTATTATGAAAGCTTGTTTGGAACGATCCATTTATTGCATCAGGCAGCATGACGGCGTCCTTACGCAACGGAACAATCAAACTTCTGTCTTCGAATATTTTGAATCTTTCGGTTCTAAACGATTTCATTTTTCTATGATCGAGCATGCTTTTAAACACATTCCCGCCTTCTTCAAATTGATTTAAAGTGGAGGCGATCATTTCATCCTTCAAGAAATCGCTGCCGTTCATATCGATGTAAAAATTCTTAAGCGCGAGCGCCGCTTCGCTGTCGATGATCGCTTTCGATACCGGGTTCATCAGATCCAGCGTCGGTCCGCCGCAGAACAGGAACATCTTCGATTCGTCGAACATTCTCCGCGGGTTACTCATCATCAATATTTCGGCGAAAAATGCGCCGATGGAATAACCGAATATATCGGCTGTAGCGTTCTCAAACAGATGTGAATGCTCTCCCTTCCGAACATTATTCATAAATTGTACGATGTCGTTAAATGTTTGCACACCTGACAAAAGGAAGCGGTTCGGAGAAAACTGTAATCGAGTGCTTAAGGCGGCATTGGCAAATGAAGAAAATTGTACCTCGGGAAATAACCGTCCCCGCTCGTTTGAGACCTCTCTCATAAGACGCGGATCGCTCCAAAACCGCGGCGCCCGGTTTATATGATATGCCAGCGGAAACATGACAACCGGTTTTCCCGTATTGTTGACAAGATCGAAAGCCCACGGAAGGTATTTATCCCAGCTCCGTTCATTCAATCCGTGAAATAGAAAGATAAATGTGCGAGATTTTTCAGACGATTTCTTTTTGATTATGATATAATTGAACGAACTGTTCTCACCGATATTTTCATCCCGCTCGTTGAGACTGTGAAAAAGATAATCGTTTGAATAGGTATTGTAGCGCAGATAATATTTCAACAGAGCGTTATAGATTTTTTTATCGAAACGATACGCCGGACTTTCCGCTTCGGTCGGTATAGGTTCGGAACGAAACGGAACATGGTGAAGAGTTATATCGCTTCCGGCAATGTGGATTTCGGGATTGTCGGCGTTATATGCACTTCTGAGCAAATTGTATGTCTGAAAATAATCCAATTATTTCTTTTTCCGGTTTTTATCGATAAGTGTGTTGATTTCTTTTTTCTTTTTCTTGAGGAGGTCTTCCCAGCGGGCGATTCCTTCTTTCAGTGCATTCATCTTCGTATAAAGTTTTTCGATTTGACGCTGCATATCCTCCAGCTTTTTAATTCGCTCCGCTGCCGGGTAGGCGTCCGGCTTATTGCTAATTGTAACGAAATCCCGGAACATATCCGAAACTTTTTTTATTTCATCGAGTGTGTAGCCGAACATTTGAAGGTCGAGTATTAATTTACCGAAGAATGCATATATTTCCTGGTATAAACGGAATCCGCCTTCGCTCCGTGCGTCGGGAAGGATGATGCCTTTATCTTCCCAATGCTTGATCGTCCGGGTGTTGACGCCGATTTTTTCGGCAAGCTCTCCGACCGTGAGATACGTTTTCTTGTCTTCTTTTTTATTTTCCTTTTTGGGTACGGGTAATCCGACTTTTTTCACAATTTTTCGTATCTCATCAAGCTCATAGCCCATGGATCTTAGTTGTTTGACTTTTTGCAGAATCTCAAGTGTATGCTGTGGGTATAATTCGGTCCCCGCTTCGTTATTAACGATCGGAGAAACGAGACCATGTTCCCGGAACTCACTCAATTCCTCTTCCGTTATATTGCTTCGCTTGATGAGATCGGCGTCTGTATAAATTGGGTCAGCCATAAATTATCCTTAACGTATGATTATATCTAAATATACGTATACGTATAGTTATAGTCAATAGCCACCACACGCCCGACGCTTACCGTCAGAGTTGAGTGTGTATACGTTGGGGATGCAGGAAATGGTTGAATGTCATAGTACCGGGCATGTTTTTTTGATCACAAAAAAAATATCTTGATATTCGTAGTACAATTTCATATTATTTAAATCCTGTTAAACATATATTAGCGGAATATCCTGGAGAGTGCAAAGACTACAACCCCAGTTGATCTGAAAGTAAATAAATCGTTAAGTGCTATAATCTGTTTTGCAATTCGTAATTATTAATTATAATTAACAGGAGGAAGCTATGATAACAATTCAGAAAAATTATGTGCACATGTTCACCTGTCTCTTTGCCGCACTGTTGCTGATTTTTACAGCGTGCGACCGGCAGGATACTGCACAAGACGAATATAATGGAGACGACCCCGTTGCTGCCGGAGAGCAAATCGATCCGGGTCGTGCGGCTTTCGATATCGGCGATACCGTACATGAAATGGCAATCGGTTGTTATTTTTCCGACGGGGGTTTCTATATATCGACCGACGATCCCCACGGTGAGGAGGAACCGTTGCCGGAAGGATTCGGGTATATTTCCATCAATGGTGATGTTCTGCCGGACAGGGTCCGCCTGAGCGTGAACATTAATGCAGATGATGGCATGAATACACCTCTGTATATTTGGGGCATCGGTCCGTGGACTGAGTATCTTGGAGAATTCGAAAATATAGACATCGATTTCGAAGAGGGATATGGTGTTATCGAAGGGCTTTTTGAGAACAACGCGTATGATGGTCCGGTCGAGAGGGGCGCTCAGGTGCGAGGGGTTATCAGGATCCGTTGTTGAGGTAAATCATAATGCAGTAGTTTATAATCCATTCACGCATCTCTTCGGAGATAGAAAAACGATTTGCATATTTTTCTTCAAGCTCGGATCGTTCATCAAACGTCAGCGGGCGGTCGCCGAGTACGGCAATATCGGTGTCGGAGGTTTTGCCGGCAGCGCCGGTAACCTGTGAACCGAAGAGAATTATGAGTTTAAGGGAGTTCATGAAAGGAATATAATAATAATTTTATCTAGATTCAGGTTTGGAGCGCTTTTCGTAGCTGGTCGATTGAAACATTTCCGCCTGAACAGATAAGCGCGATCTTCTTTCCCTGAAGTTTATCTTTCATTTTATATGCCGCTGCAAGCGGGGCGGCGCCGGCTGCCTCGGCGAGTGAATGAGCGTGTTCGATCATCCATACCATCGCCTGCATGATTTCTTCGTCTTTCACAAGCATAAAATCGGTAAGATGCTCACGGAGAATTTTCTGCGGAAGTGAGAAGCCGGAACCCGTTGCGAGACCTTCGGCAAACGTCGTATTCGGAGCTTCGACGGGTTTACCTTCTTTCCAGCTTTTATATGC
>PWYR01000053.1 GCA_003567775.1 Ignavibacteriales bacterium
CGGGGTCCGAGCGTGAATACGACCATCTTCGATGAATCTATAATGGCGTCTGCATATCTCCCGCCGGTTTTCACGATCATCGTCTGTCCGCTGCTAAGGGCGCCGGGTGCGTGTCCGGTATGCAGCGTTGTTACTCCTAAACCGAGCAGAAAATCAATCAGCTCTTCGCGTGGATTATACGCATCGATCGCCCGCAACTCGGGTTGAACCGGGTTTGACAGTTCAAGCTGATCCTGATCATGGTCATAGTTGAACATACCGGCGAGACCCACCACGCTTCGGGCATCGATTATACCGGGAGTGACAACCGCGCCTGTGTAAACGGTATAGTTCCCGGGAATGATAATTTCATCCGCCGGTCCGACGCGTTCGATTGTTTTTCCGTTAAGCAATACAACACCGTCTTCAATCGGTTCGCCGTTCATAGTATATACGACATCACCGCGCACGGCGATTTGAGCATCGAGTTGAAAGGTAACTCCAATAAATAATATGAGTGTAAATAGCATGCCTGTTGTTCTCATTGTCCACCTCCCTGCATATGAAGATGGTGATGCATTGTTCGATAAACTTGATAACCACCGATTGCGTATTTATAGTGGTCGGGATTTGCGCGATCATATACAATATCGCCGTCAACCCATGTTTGTTCGATGTGCGTATATACACTGAACGGGTCGCCGGAAAGAATCACAAGATCGGCGTCTTTACCTTTTTCAAGCGATCCGATACGGTCTTCCATACCGAGCATTCGGGCGCCTGCGAGCGTCAACGCTTCAAGCGCTTTTTCTTTCGACATGCCTGAACGAACGCCGATTGCAGCTTGTCTTAAAAATAAACGTGAATCGGTTATCGGGTCGTCTGTATGAAATGCGACGACGACGCCTGCTTGCTCGAGGTCGCGTCCGTTTTCATAGATCAGATTTACCGCTTCAAGTTTACCGCCCGGTGAATCGACAAGAATTATCGATGCGGGTACGTTCGCTTCGGCGATCTCTTCGGCGACTTTCCAACCTTCGCTCACGTGGTGCAGAACGACTCTGAATCCGAATTCATCGGCCAACCTGAGTACCGTCATAATGTCGTCATGCCTGTGTGTATGATGATGAACGATTCGCTTGCCCTCGAGCACTTCAACGAGTATTTCCATTTGAAGATTACGGGATGGCATTTTTTCGGGATCGTCGTTTGCTGCATTTAATTTATCACGATATTCCTGCGCCTGGATGTACAGTTGACGGACAATGGCTGCCGACCGGGCGCGCGTTTGTGGAAACGGGGGATTCCCGATAGAGTTCGTTCCGTTTGCCATTTTCAAGCCGCCGCAAATACCTGCTATAACATCATCACATAAGAGCATGTCATAAATAGTTTTTGCCTGTCTCGTTTTTAAATACACCGTTTGACCGCTCATCAAGTGACCCGAGCCGGGCATAATATTGACCGTTGTTATTCCACCGGCTCTCGCCCGCATAAAGCTGTCGTTCATCGCATCGATAGCATCGAGTATGCGAACATCGGGGTGAGTCGGCGCAGAACGGTCGCCGCCGTCTCCCCTTCCGATATGTGAATGTGTATCGACCATGCCGGGTATGATGACCTTTCCGGTTACATCCACAACATTCGCATTATCCGGTATCGATATTTGGTTCCGCATACCGACATCGAGTATACGGGTTCCTTCAACAACCAGTACACCATCTTCAATAGGATCTCCCGAAACCGGATATATCAATGCCCCGGTAAAAGCAGTCGGAGTCTCAGCAAACAAAAAAGAAACGCCGACTATGATTAATAAGAATACAGCGATGCAATGTTTTTGCATGTATATAGCTCCTTTGTATTTGAGTGAGTGGAAATAATTATTTTTTGTACCATTTTTGATTTCGGCTATGCTGCGTTAGGAAGTTACAGATTCAGGTTCAGGTTCAGGCGCCTCGATTGCACCTCGCTGCTGGAGATACCGGGCAAGATACCAGCAAAGCATCGCCCACCCTAATCCGAACGTCCAACCGCCAAGGATATCAGTCGGATAATGAACGCCGAGAAAGACACGGCTAATTCCGATAAGAAATACTACCAAAATTGCCAGACTGATAGTGTACATGCGGACTTTGTTCGATACTTCCAAACGGGTTAACAATGCAGCAAGAGTCAAATATACAACCGCGGACATCATAGAATGACCGCTTGGAAAACTCGGCGTTGTCTCGGTCATAAGGTGCGGAACGATATCGGGACGGGTGCGAATAAAATAAAATTTTAGCATAAGACTCATGAGAAACCCTGAGACCGTTGCAATGAGAACCAGCCATAAGGACCGATAGCTCTTTTGTAATATAAGATATCCGATAACACCGAGCGTTATAAGAGTAAGAATAGGCAATCCGCCGAGTGCGGTAATATCTCGCATAAAATCTTTCATCCAGTCCGGACCGCGCAATTGTGTCGGATCATCAAAATGCCGCACACTCGACAGAACCCATTCATCAAACTTTTGAATTCGTCCGCGCTCGACGAGATCGCTTAATCCGAGAAAGGACCACAAAAACAGAAAAATTAGAAATAATATTAGAAGATAGAATATATCGTAACGCAGAATCCCCTTTGCGCCGGGGAAATAACGGTAATGTATTCGTTTCATTGTAACTCTATGTTCGTTTTATTAGTTTATAATTTCTTGTTTCATAATTGCAATCAATTCCATAAACATTATAATACTTCATCGGCAACGAATGTGAAAATCTCATCATACGGCTAAACTCAATATATTTTCATTATAGTATCGAGTGATTTACGAGAAATGTCCGGCACTTTACAATCGTCTGAAGGATATCCTGCCGGTATAAGAACAACCGGGACTTCGTTTGCCGGGCGATCCAGCAATGTGTTTAAAAACTTCATAGGATTGGGTGTATGCGTCAATGTTGCGATTCCTGCACAATGTAAAGCAGCAATTAAAAACCCCGTTGCTATACCAACAGATTCATTTACATAATAGTTCTTTTTCTTTTCACCGTTATCGAGTCGATAATTTTCCTTAAATATAACTATCAATACCGGAGCATGTTCAATATATTCTTTGACGAAATTTGTTCCAAACTGCTCCAGGTCGTCGAGCCATTCCTCGGTAAATCGTCGCTCATAATTCAACCGCTCCTCTTTTTCGGCAGCGGCTCGTATCTTTCTCTTCAATGCAGGATCCTTAATTACACAGAAAACCCACGGTTGTTTATTTGCACCGGAGGGTGCAGTTCCTGCAGTACGGATTGCGTTTTCGATAACTTCATCGGGCACAGGTTCTGTGGAGAATGCGCGTACGCTGCGACGCGTTTTCATTGTTTTGTAAAATTTCCGCGAGCGTTCGCACATTTCATCTTCGGGGCAACGATTGAATTCGTAGGGAATAAATATATTAGTCTTTTTCATAAGTTGAAATATAATAAAATTGAAATATATATTCATACATGGTTGGATAGGAATATATAAAAAAACCTGCGGCATATATAAGAAATTTACACCGCAGGTTAGAAATAAATAAGGAAGTTGAGAACTAGCTTATTTCTCCATCATATACGGATATCTCCAGTCTTTTGGAGGAACAAACGTTTCCTTAATTGATCGGGCGGTCATCCATCGCAGCATATTCATAACACTGCCCGCTTTATCGTTGGTGCCAGAAGCGCGGCTTCCGCCGAACGGCTGCTGATGTACAACCGCCGCCGTCGGTTTGTCGTTAATATAGAAGTTTCCTGCTGCGTTTTTAAGTCGCCGGGTCATATAGTCGAGTGCATATCTGTCCTGTGAGAATATTGCACCGGTTAATCCATAGGGTGAAGTCTCGTCGCACAGGGTAAGCGTCTCCTCGAACTTATCATCCTCGTAGACGTAGATCGTCAGAACGGGACCGAATATCTCTTCTTCCATCGTTTTGAATTTCGGATTGGTCGTGAGGATAGTCGTTGGTTGAATGAAATATCCCTTTGCATCATCGTAGCCGCCGCCGGTAATAATCTCGGCTTCATCAGACTTCTTCGCGTACTCGATATACTCGGTTATGCTCTTAAACGCAGCTTTGTCGATTACCGCTCCCATAAAGTTTGTGAAATCTTCAACGTCACCGACTTTCAACTTCTTCACTTCGGCAACATATTTCTCTTTAAATTCGGGCCAGATCGTTTTTGGAATATACATCCGCGACGCCGCCGAACACTTCTGTCCCTGATATTCGAACGCGCCGCGTATCGCTGCAACTACCATCGCATCTACATCGGCAGCTTTGTGTGCAAAGATGAAATCCTTTCCGCCCGTTTCACCGACAATTCTCGGATAGTATTTCATCTTCTGAATATTCTCGCCGATTTGTTTCCACATCTGTTGAAATACCGCCGTCGAACCGGTAAACTGAATACCCGCGAGGTTTTCATTTGAAAGAGCGGGAACGCCGACTTGCGAGCCGGATCCCGGTATAAAGTTTATCACACCCGGCGGCAGACCGGCTTCTATAAGCAGCTTCATAAAATGATATGCAGAATAAACGGCGCTCGACGCCGGCTTCCATAATGACACATTACCCACCATTGCGGGTGAAGTAGGTAAGTTACCGGCAATAGCTGTAAAGTTAAACGGCGTTACCGCAAAAATGTATCCTTCCAGAGGACGATACTCTACCCGGTTCCACATCTCTGTCGGTGAGTACGGTTGGTCGTCGAAAATTCTTGTCATATAGAGTGTGTTGAACCTCAAAAAATCAGCAAGCTCGGCAACCGCCTCAATCTCTGATTGATACGGCGTCTTGGATTGACCGAGCATCGTTGCGCCGTTAATGATGTAGCGCCACGGACCGGTTAGCAGTTCTGCTGCTTTGCGGAAAACCGATGCGCGCTGCTCCCACGGCAATTCAGCCCAGGTCTTGCGTGCTTCAAGCGCCGCATCGATCGCCATCTTGACTTCCTTTTCGCCCGCTTTGTGATATACACCGAGTTTCTTGCCGTGATTATGCGGCGGTCGTATATCCGCAGTATTGCCTGATTTAACTTCCTGACCGCCTATAATGAGCGGAACTTCTATTTCTTTTGATTGTAAATCTTTTAATGTATTCTTTAAAACTTCACGCTCACGAGTACCCGGTGCGTACATCAATGGCGATTCATTTTTTGTTTCGGGTACGTTAAAATATGCATTTGACATATCTGTCCTCCATATTCGATTAGTTGTTACATCTATATAGGATTGGTATCTATAGGTACTTTATTGTATTGCGGTTTTTTATTCAAAATACGAAATATTTTCGACTTTTGAAACTATTAAGACAACAAGATAACTGTCTCATAAACTCCTGCATAAACTCCATGTACGGGTTTTGTTTGATAGGGTATAAAAAACCCGCATACATAATATGCGGGTTCCTTTTTAAATAAGTAAATTCTAAAAGTTTTATGATTCTTCGATAAACTGCACATTGATCGTTATATTCACATTGTCGCCGACCACAAAGCCGCCTGCATCAAGCACACGATTCCATTGCACACCGAAATCATTGCGGTTGATTGTTGTACTTCCCGAAAAAGCAGCTCGCCTAAAGCCCCTCGGGTCGTCGATAATACCGACTAATTCGGCGTCAAGCTCAACAGGGCGGGCCGTACCTCGAATAGTCAGATCGCCAAGAATACGATATGCTTTATCTCCGGTTTTTTCGAATTCCCGGGACACAAATGTAAGTTCGGGATGATTCTCGACATCAAAAAAGTCATCCGACCGTAAATGATTGTCTCTATCATTGTTTTGAGTGTTGACACTGATTGCATTTACCGACACCTCGACCTTACTTCCCGAAAAATCGTCGTTGTGCTGAATTAATACTGCATCGAAATCGGTGTATGTTCCGCGCACGTTGGAAAGCATCATATAGCGAACCGAAAAATCGAGATTACTATGTGC
>PWYR01000134.1 GCA_003567775.1 Ignavibacteriales bacterium
ACAACCGACGAGACAGTCCCGCTTCCACCATCGGATAATACTTTTACAGCATAAAGGGACACATTTGGTGCAACACCTACGACACCGATCGTATTATCCAGTGCGGCAACGGTTCCTGCAACGTGTGTTCCATGTCCATTTCCATCGTTTCCCCAATGCGTATCATCAACCGTTGTGACGCCGCCGGACACCGTAAGGTCTTCGTGATTCTCATCTATACCGGTATCGAGAATAGCGACGCTTATTCCTTCACCGGTGGAGGTTCCCCATGTGGGGAAAGGATATCCCTCATCACCGAATACGCGATCGACTCCCCACGGTGTAGTTTGAGCCAGGGCGTATACTTCATAGTCGGGTTCGACATACCTGATATTGGGATTTTGCAAAAGTGCATCGACAGCGTGCGGACTCAATCGTGCTGCGACGGCGGGGACAATTGTAAAGGTTTGGTAAATCTGTCCTCCGACTCCCGTGACAATTCCGATATCGGGGGTGTTTTTAAAACCGATTAAATATTCATCCCCGTCGATGGCTTTGCCAAGATGCTGCATTTCTCCAGGTGAGGTCGGGGCAATGAGTTCGTCTTGTTCAATACAACCCGATATGAAGAACAGGACGGAAATAACTACTACGAGAAAAGAAGGTTGCCAATATTTCATAATTCCTCCCGAAAAAAGTTAAATAGTTCTTTCAACCGTTGATGAAAAGGCAGGCTACAACGGTTATAGTTAGTTATGAAGTGTTAATTAACCAGTATATTAAATATATATACTTTTTAAAAAAAATCAAGGGGAAATCGTATATTTTAGTAAATCACATATTTTTTGCCGTTATATAATTATAAATAAAGACGTGTATATTAAACAGTGATGTGAATACTGAAAATCCTTATTTTATATACTATGAACCAGTGTCATGAACTCTTGCAGCAACTCCTGCCAAAACTTGGCTACCGTTGGGCCGGTTTTCGTAAAGTTCACCGGCAGGTGTGCAGAAAAATACATCTTCGCATGCAGGAACTATCGATATCCAATTACCGGGATTACCTGCATTATTTAGAGCGACATCCACCGGAGTTGAATACCCTCGACCGCATGCTCGATATCACCATTACTCGATTCTGGCGCGACCGCGGTGTATTTGCGTTGATCGAGAATACCGTTTTTCCCGCGCTTATCTTAAATGCAAAAAAGGATGAACGTACTCAATTATATTGCTGGAGTGCCGGATGCTGCAACGGCGAAGAAGCATACTCGCTGCAATTACTCTGGCATATCCGGATTGCTCCCGACGATCTCCGGCTGAACATCGTTGCAACCGACCGAAATGAAACGGTTCTCGAAAGGGCGCGGCAGGGACGTTTCCCTGAAGGCGCATTAAAGGAACTACCTCCGGATTTATTACAAGCGGGATTTGACCGGAAAAATTCTTTCGAATGAATATACATTGATTTTAGATTAACAGGTATGTATATTGCTCAAATCTGTATTGTATCGCATTAGCTATCAATTAATACCGGAGAATCCTTGACCTCCATAGACTATTTTATAATCGGTATATATTTCCTTATACTTTTATCTATTGGCATTTACTTATCCCGCCGCGCAGGCAAAAATACCGGCGAGTTTTTTATTTCCGGCAGAAACTTTCCGTGGTGGATTGCAGGCACTGCGATGGTTTCCACAACGTTCGCTGCAGATACGCCGCTTGCAGTCACCGAACTCGTCGCTCGCAACGGCATCGCGGGAAACTGGCTCTGGTGGAATATGCTCATCGGAAGCATGCTGACGGTCTTTTTCTTTGCAAAAATGTGGAGACGCGCCGGCATAATTACCGACGCCGAATTCACCGAGCTGCGATATTCGGGAAAACCGGCTGCGTTTTTACGGGGATTCAGATCCCTCTATGTCGGTTTATTCATGAACATCATCGTTATCGGTTGGGTTAATCTCGCACTTGAAAAGATAATTCGCGTTCTCTTCCCGGAATTAACGTTCTTCGGTATAGAACAAATTTCAATTCTCGGATTCAATTTCAGCGCGGCGCTCCTGTACGTCGGGTGCATCATGGTATTTGTCGGTATATATTCATCGCTCGCCGGATTGTGGGGAATTGCGATCAGCGATATGCTTCAATTTACGGTCGCAATGACAAGCACTATCATACTCGCAGTCATCACGATAAATCTACCGGAGATAGGCGGGATGGCGAACTTGATCGATAAACTACCCGAAGGTACGCTTCGTTTCACTCCGGCCATCGGTCAGGGTAATGTCGCAGCCGAAGTGTTATCGTTATCCGTCGCTGCGTTCATTGCACATCTCGCAGTGCAATGGTGGGCGTCGTGGTACCCGGGCGCGGAACCGGGGGGCGGGGGATACGTCGCACAGAGAATGTTTTCAGCAAAAGATGAAAAAAATTCACTGTATGCAACGCTGTGGTTTACGGTCGCTCATTATGCAATCCGCCCCTGGCCGTGGATCATCGTCGCATTATGTACGCTCATTCTCTACCCCGATCTCGGTCACGGCGAAAAAGGGGATGGTTTTGTGATGGTGATGCGGGATTATCTGCCCGCCGGCCTGCTGGGTCTTCTCATCGCTGCTTTCTTTGCCGCTTATATGTCGACGCTGGGAACGCAGTTAAATCTCGGCGCATCGTATGCGATTAACGATTTTTACAGACGCTTTGTCGTTCGGGGACGGACAGAAAAACATTACGTGCTGGCTTCCCGCATTGCAACATTGTTGATTCTCATCCTCTCATTAATTGTCACTGCACGGCTCGAAAGAATTACGGCTGCATGGGAATTTATTATTACCGCAAGCAGCGGCGTCGGTCTTGTGTTAATTCTCAGGTGGTACTGGTGGCGGATAAATGCGTGGACTGAGATCAGCGCTTTACTCGCCCCGTTGTTTTTCTATGCCGTGATTTCTCTATGGGCAATGAGCATCTCACCGGAAGACCCGATACAGATGTATCTTAGATTTCCGTATACATTGTTTTATATAGCCGGATTTACAACCGTTGTCTGGATGTTCGTTACCTATCTGACGAGACCGACCGACAACGATGTCCTTCTGTCATTTTATAAACGTGTAAAACCCGGAGGAAAACTCTGGAAGCCGATTGCCATGCAAGCACCGGATATCACGCCGTCCTTTGTATTTAGAGATCTTCTGTTTTGCTGGATTGCCGGCGTCGTTATGGTTTATATGGCGCTTTTTGGCATGGGTAAATTGCTGTTCGGTGAATTTTATACGGCAATTTTGTATTTTACAATTGCAGGAATCAGTGCTTGCTGTATAGCATACCTCATTCGTAAAGAGGATTTATCGTCTCATAAGTAATAGGGAGGAAATTATACATGGCTAACAATCAATTTCAATTCTTTGACGAACCGTATCATATCACCGATGAGCAGTCGCAACAATATAAACGTGACGGCTGTATTCTGATTCGAAATATTCTCCGGCATGATGAAGTAGAAATATTCAGAAAATATATTGAAGACGCGGTTGCAAACTACTTCGAGGAGCGAAAAAAGCTTCAGGAATCACAGGTGGTCGATAATTATAATTCCTATTTTACCCAGGTCACTAACGTATGGGAAAAAGACGAAATGGTAAAACGGTTTGTCATCGCAAAACGGTTTGCAAAAATCGCGGCGGATTTGATGGGAGTGAAAGGAGTACGGCTCTATCACGATCAGGCATTGTTCAAAGAACCGGACGGACTCCCGACTCCCTGGCATCAGGATCAGTACTATTGGCCGCTCGACACAACGAATACGATTACTATGTGGATGCCGCTTGTGGATGTGAACGAGGATATGGGGTCATTGAAATTTGCGGTCGGTTCCCAGAAAGAAGGAAGCGTGGGGGATATCCCGATCTCCGAAGACTCGAACACCGCCTATGAGAAAACAATCGAAGAAAGAGGATACGCTGTCGTTACGAACGAACTGAAAGCAGGTGACGCTACATTCCACGCGGGATGGACGATGCATGCATCATCGGGAAACAACAGCACCCGGCGGCGCGAGGTTATGACGGTCATCTACTACGCCGACGGGACGCGCATAATGGAACCCGACAACAAACATCGTAAAATTGATATGGAAGTATTTCATCCCGGAGCCAAACCGGGCGATCTCGCGGCAACACATTTAAATCCGCTGTTGTATCCGGGTTAGCTCATTAATCGACGATCGCCGTTAATATCTTTGCAATAAACTCATCACGTTTCATCCGTTGAATCCATCGTACAACGACAACGAGATCGTAGTCCGGTACAACAATGATAAGATTATCACCGGCGCCGGCATGGAAATAAGTCGATTCAGGGGCAGAGGGTAATAATTCCCCGTTCGTATTTAAAAACCAGTTCATATACCCGTACGTCGACCGGATATCGGTAGGCGTTGACGATTTACCAATCCACTCTTCGGAGAGAACTTGTGTTCCGTTCCAGTTACCGTTCCGCAAACACAGCAAACCAAACCTCGCCATATCGTATGCGTCGATAAACATCCCGCCGCCCCAGTGTCCGCCCCCGCTGACCGATTGCACGTTGATTCCATCGACCTTTACCCACGAATTTTCATACCCATGCCATTCCCATATCCGGGATGCGCCGATGGGATCCATGACGTGTTCACGCAAAATTTTCGGGAGCGGTTCACGGAATATCCGTAACAATGATAACGCGAGACGGTTCACACGAACGTCGTTATATTTCCATCGCGTTCCCGGTTCACTGAGTTCATGTTTGTGGTATTCACCGCGTTCGCCAACCGGACGGTCTGCCCAGTCGGGCTTGCCCCACAACGTCCCTTCCCATTCGCTTGTCATATTTAACAGTTGATGCCAAGTAATTTTAGAATTGTGCGATGTATTGAATCCGCCGTCCTGTAAATAATCCCGCACCGGATCGTGAACATCCCGTATCAAACCGCTATCATAGGCGATACCCGCCACGGCGGACAGAAAGCTTTTCGTGACGCTGAAGGTCATATCAACGCGGTGCGGTTCACCCCATTCGGCAACAATGTAACCGTTCCGGACAATAACTCCTGTCGCAGGACCGCGTTCTTTCACCGGACCGATAATTTCGTTATGCGGTTCTCCGGCAAATGTTTCTGCGATAAAAATTTTGAGATCGAGCGGAATTGCACTTTCCGCTTCCTCTGCAAATCGAACGGCTTCGTCGAGAAGCTGTTGATCCATACCCGCCCGCTCGGGTGCAATACGCTCCCATTCGTTATAACCGGGAAAATAACTGTCCGTTTCCTGTGCAGCGAGAAGATGGAAAGAAAGAAAGGAAAAAGTTATGAGAAGATATAATGCGGTGTCTTTCGGTGTTATTCGGTATTCGATCATCTGTTACTCCCATGTAATAAAAGACTTGCGTGATCTGTAATTTACGGAATTTTGGTCACCTGCCAGGCAACTGCCTGCCATATTCCGTTCTGTTTAACAAATGTTCCGGTATTAAAATAGCTTGCAGTTTCGATTTCGTTGTCCAACTCAGTCACGGCAACGAGACGAAAGGCAACAACTGCCGTATCACCATATTGCAGAATATGAATATCTTCTGCAGTATAGATAGTTACCGGTTCCCCGGATCGATCGGCGGGCATAGCACGGAGATCGTTCATTATATCCGATTTACCGACACGCCGTCCGGTTGAGCCGGTATATATCAGTTCATCGGCCCAGAATTTGTTATGTATTTCAACATCGTTCCGTGAAGCGCCCTCTAAGAAAGTATGCAGTAAATGTTTGAGGTGCTCTGCATCCGTTTCACTCTGTTCCTGTAAACCTATAACGGCTACACACAATATCAGAGAAAATGTCAACACGATCTTCATTTACCATTTCTCCT
>PWYR01000113.1 GCA_003567775.1 Ignavibacteriales bacterium
TATTTCCCTATGATTGGGCTGTGATTGGATTGCTTATCTGCTCGGCAGTCGGGGTAATATTCGGCGTATATCCTGCATGGAAAGCGGCAAATCTCGATCCGATCGAGTCTTTACGGTATGAGTAAAAATGGTTATTAGTTATTCGTTAATGGTTGGCAGCAAGTAGTCGCCGGTGGCTCAGAGGTCATAAGCCCGTGACTATTAACCATTAACGAATAACTATTAACTGCAATTGGTATATCATTTCATCCGCAGCAACCGTAAACCGTTTGCTATCACAATTAACGCAGCCCCTTCATCCGCTGTAATTGCCATCCATAACGTTGCATAGCCGGGCACGGCAAGAATAAGAAACACTAATTTAATACCAATTGACAAAATAATATTTTGCTTGATAATTTGCACTGTTTTCCTGCTCAAACGCTTGAGGTAGGCAAGCTTCGTTAAATCGTCTCCCATCAGCGCAATATCCGCCGTTTCGATCGCGGTGTCGCTGCCTGCAGTACCCATCGCGATGCCGACATCGGCGGCGGCGAGTGCAGGCGCATCATTGACGCCGTCTCCTACCATCGCTACTTTCTGTTTTAATTTTAATGCTTCGATTTCTGTGAGCTTATCTTCGGGTAACAGTTGTGCACGCACCGCATCAATGCCCAACTGCCGGGCAATTTCCTGAGCCGTTTTTTCATTATCACCCGTCAGCATGACGATTGCATGTACCCCCTGATCGTGGAGCCGTTGCATCGCTTCGCGGGCATCCGGCCGCAATTCGTCCGCAACACCGATCACGCTCACCGGTTCCTTATCATCCCAGAGAATAAGAACCGTCTTCCCCTCCGACTCCAGACGATCAAGCTCCCGGTGAATCCCGGGTGAACATTTGCCTTCTTCCTCACAGAATGAATGATTGCCGATCACATATCGTTTGCCGTTGACGATGCCTGTCACCCCTTTCCCGGTAACCGATTGAAATCTATCGATGCTCACATTGTCTACCGGGATATTTTCATCCATTGCAGTACGTAAAACCGCTCCGGCAATGTGATGCTCCGAATACCGCTCAAGCGAAGCAGCAATTGTGAGTATTTCATTTTTCGACAACGAATTCAACGGTACAATATCCGTAATCCGCGAGCTTCCTTCGGTTAAAGTCCCTGTTTTATCGAACACAAACGTCCGGATCGAAGCGAGCGTTTCGAGATACACTCCGCCCTTTATGAGAATACCGTTACGCGCGGCATTCGTTAATGCGCTCACGAGCGTCACCGGCGTCGATATTACCAGCGCACAAGGACAGGCGATAACAAGCAATACCAGCGCGCGATAAAACCATTCCGTGAACGGCAACCCCAGTGCTAACGGAGGAAAGACCGCAACACCGACCGCGAGCACCAATACTGCCGGGGTGTATATTCGTGCAAACTTATCTACGAATTGCTGCGCCGGTGCGCGTTTGCTTTGTGCTTCCTCAACCAGGTGTATAATATGTGCAAGCGTTGTGTTCTCCGATGTTGCGCTTACCTGTACTTCCAGCATACCCTGTAAGTTTATCGTTCCGGCGAAAACACGAGCCCCCTTCTTTTTCTCCACCGGCTTCGACTCGCCGGTAATAGGCGCTTGATTGACCGAGGACATACCCGTTGTCACTTCACCGTCCAGAGGTATCCTGTCTCCGGGTTTGATAATGATACGCTCTCCAATGCAAACATCCTGAACGGGAACACTTTCTTCGATTATACCACGCTTGACTCGCGCCGTCGGTGGCGTCAGATCGATAAGCGATCGGATTGCCCTTCGCGCACGTCCGGTGCTGAGCGTCTCAAGCAGCAACGCAAGTGAGAATAAAAACACCACCGTCGCTGCTTCAGCCCATTCACCGATCGCCATAGCACCGACAACGGCGATTGTCATCAACGCATTCATATCCAGCGAAAGTGATTTTATTGCGTACATCCCCTTCTTTGCAATCCGCCAGCCGCCGAGCGCTATAGCAAGAACAAATAGCGGTATTGTAATACTATCCGGCGCACCGAAAGCATGCTGTGCAATGAGTCCACTTGTCCAGAGAGTACCCGATGTCGTCGTAAATAATACCTGTCCGTATTTGTCGTAAAACGACCGATCTTCGAGCAATCTATTTGTCGTGTTTGCTTTAAAACCTGCCGCTTCGATTTCTGTGAGAATGCGATCATCCGTAGTCGAATGCCGGATATATAATTTTTGCGCGACGAGATTGAATTTCAGGTCATGGATATGCGGCAACTTTGAAAGACGTTTCCTCAGGATCATCTCCTCGTCGCTGCAACATAATCCTTTTATCAGAAATGTGGAATAGGGTTTCTTTGTTTTTTCCTTCATAGATGTAGTAATTTTTCTTATCGTTCCGTAATATGCTCGGTCGCAACACGAATTAATTTTTCGATATGGTGATCGTCGAGCGAATAGAATATCTGTTTCCCTTCACGACGGTGTTTTACCAGGCGAAGACTCCGCAGAATTCGAAGCTGATGCGACGCCGCCGATTCACTGATGCCGGTCGCACCTGCGATGTCGTGCACGCACATTTCGGCTTTTGTAAGTGTAATTGCGATTTTTAAACGCGTCGGATCGGACAAGACCTTAAACGTTTCGACCAGGTCTTCGAGCTGTCGTTGCGTCAAATCACCGGTTTTTTGTTCGGTGCGCGCATTTTTTCGTGCTGATTTTGTTGTTATCATAATATACTGTTAATATATGAACAGTTGTTCAGATGAATAAATGTAGTGATATTGATAAAAACAATCAACTCCATTGTGAAAAAAATATAAATTATTCTTATTTTTGTAATATAACTTCTATGCCAAGAAATAAGTTAAAAAAATACGCGGATATTGACACATTTCCGAATGTGATCTATCGCCCGGATTCGTTAGCCAAGAAATGGAATAGCGCATTTTTCAAAAACAATAACCCCATTACGCTCGAACTCGGATGCGGTACCGGAGTGTTAACACTCGAACTTGCCCGGCGGCATCCGGATAAAAATTATATCGGCATAGACAATAAACGGGCGCGCGTATGGTCGGGAGCAGTAAACGCACTATTCGATGAACTTCTCAATGTAGCATTTATTACAACACGTATAGAAGCTCTTGAAGAGTTCTTCGGACACGGTGAGATCAGTGAGATATGGATAACATTCCCTGATCCGTATCCCAAACCGAGTAAAAGCAATAAACGATTGATCTCGCCGGAATTATTAAACAAATACCGGAATTTCATTACGCCTGAGTGTGTTTTTCATTTTAAAACGGACGATGAAAAGTTATTCGATTTTGCAATTGAAACACTCGATAATGAAAAAGCCGTTATACAACAAATAGCAAAGGATACACACGGCGACCGGACTATACCGGACGATGTGAAAATAAAAACCTATTACGAAAAAAGGCATCTGGAAGAGGGAAAAACGATCAAATATGTTCGTTTCACGCTTAATTGAAAATATCAAAAAAATTGATTATATTTTAAGTCTGTTTAAAATTATATTATTGATGAGCGCCCGTAGCTCAATCGGATAGAGCAACGGCCTTCTAAGCCGTAGGTTGCTGGTTCGATTCCAGCCGGGCGTACGACACATGGTGGGCGTAGCTCAGTAGGTAGAGCGCCAGGTTGTGGCCCTGGTGGCCGCGGGTTCAAGTCCCGTCGCTCACCCAAAATCATGCAATACTTATTGAAAATTTTATTATTTATTGCTATATTAGTTTTTTCCGGTTGTAAACAGGATCCACCTGGCTATCCGGAATATAATGTGGGCGTTGGGTTATTTCAGGCAGGCAACTACGAAGATGCCGTTGAGCATTTTCAGAAAGCCATCGAAGCGAATCCGTCATTTGCAGAAGCGTTTATGAATCTTGGCACCGGTTTGTACCAGCTTGAACGCTTTAATGAAGCGATGGCTGCATACGAATCAGCGGATTCACTCTTTCGTATCGGAGAATACGTTGAAGTACGGGGAACACCCCACGGAGAAAAAGTTGAAGTGCTCCATGAAATGATGGAAATAACCCGGGCGCAAATCAAGTTGCTCGACAAAGAGAACTTGACCGAAGAAGAAATCGAAGAACTGAAAATGAAGGTTGAACCATTAACTGAGTAAACCAATTTAGAAAATTCGTAATTCTAAATTCGTAACTCGTAATTCATAAAGTCCCCTTCGTCTAGTGGCCTAGGACTCAGGATTTTCATTCCTGCAACACGGGTTCGACTCCCGTAGGGGACACTTAAAGATAAAACCCTTGTAGATCTTTAATCTTGATTTGCAAGGGTTTTTTCTTTTATTATAGTAAGAATTATATTCTTCTTTTTATTGTCTCCTTCATTATAATTTTAATCCGGGTATGAACACAATCGGTCGCAATGAACCTTGTCCTTTGTAACTGGAAACCGGATGGAATTTGAAATCCGCAATATGGAATATCATGGCAGCACCGACAATCAACAACACAAGGTTAAGCCCTGCGATATACCGACAAATCCTCCACAATGCCAAGCCCTGAAAGGGCGGAAGCATCTTTAGATATCCTGACTTTTAAAAACACTACAACTAAAGTCGTTCACACCGGGGTAGATTTTCATAGATCAGATGTACCTTTTCATTTCATTCGCTACTACCTTTTCCATCTCCTCAAATTCTTCTTCGGTGAGATAATCGAACTTCGCTCTTTTTCTCTTCGATATACTTCCTTTTCCTTCTATACAAAGTCGAACAAAAAGATCGAGCTTCCTGTCCGGCAGATCGACTATTTCACGGATTTTCCTGCGTGAATGTTCAAATATATCCAGGAACTCTAACTCCGCCTGCAGTTCGTTCTCTATCGTATCCTGTACGAATTCAAAAAGACGTTCCGCCTGAAAAGTCATATCAGGATACCGGTAATAATTTACCGTATCATTAACGACCGTCATGCGTCCGTCTTCGTCTAAACGATATTCCACACATTTCATTAGTTCCCGCGAAAACTTTTCGAGTGTCTCATCGTATTTGGGCAACTGTTTCAGCATTGTCGCAGATACGGGGAAGACAAAACCTTCAGGGGTAAACCGCTTCGATGATAAGACCTGATGAATGAGATAACGGTGCAATCGCCCGTTACCGTCCTCGAACGGATGCAGAAAAACAAATCCAAACCCAACAACGGCAGCGGTAACAACAGGATAAATTTCCGATTGCATCATGTGCTTTGAACATGTTATCCATCCCTCGATCATTGAAGGAAGGTCTTCAGGTTTAGGTGCGATAAAATGAACCATTTCCCGTGTGGGACTGATCGTCTGTCCCACAAAGTTTTGAAAATGCCGAAAATCATTCATAGCAAACCGTTCGTCTACAATCTCTTTTTGCAGCCGCACAAGTTCATCCCGTGACAACACATCCGAAGATGCAGCACGACGAAGCAGCTCGACAAAACGTGCAGTCCGGCGTTTACCGGGATATTCTTTCTCTATTTCGAAGGATGATTTTGTTTCCATTGTATAAAGATATTGAGTCGCTCTGTAAAGTATGTCCTCCGGATATTGCCTGATGATTTCCTGCGCATTTTTATCAAGCTGCATCTTCTCAAATTTTTTGAGGGTCTCCGTCTTGCGTACGAAAGGACAATATGCCGGTGTTCCTAACAAGTTATTTATTATCCGGTGACGCTTACTCTTTTTGACAAATTTACCGGGCAGAGTATAATAAAGTCCGTCATTAAGTACCGGTATGTAATTTCCCTGTTTAAGATCATCAACGGGAAGAACATCTCCGGTCAACCATTCATAAAGAAACCAAATAATTCTTGCATATTTTCCTGTCGGTTGGGA
>PWYR01000118.1 GCA_003567775.1 Ignavibacteriales bacterium
CAAATAAACTATATCCGAATGAAACGTATCCAGGGTATAACCCCGTAGGGGTGATATTATGGTAGTAGCACAGCGATATCTTCATCTCACATTAAACCCCGGAGGGGTGACATTATAGTAAAAGAATAGCTGAAACGCTACCATATTTTCACCCCTACGAGGTTAGGGATATAGTATCAAAAAAATATCTCTCGTCACTCTGCAAGGTTATATTTTTTTATTGTATAGTTCATGTTAGAAATTTAGGTAATAACTTTTTATGATTTTTCCCAACGGCGGGAACACTGTGATTCATACCGTCGTCTAACAATTCAAATTAAAACATTTATCTGCTAATTCCGTATATATAAGCGGAGGTGAAAAATATGAAATTTTTATTAAATATCCACATAATTACCATCATACTATGCTTCCTTTTCGTAACGGCGGCCGGAAATGCACAGGATGAGAGGGAAAAGCACGTTGAAATAATAAGAGTATCCGGTTATCCCTGGCTCGGAGTGCAAATCTCAAATGTTACTCCCGATATTGTTGATTTCGAAACACTCCCCGCAGAGCAAGGAGCGTATGTAAGTAATGTTACCGAGGATAGTCCTGCAGATTCCGGAGGGCTCCGTCAGGGTGATGTAATAATCCGGTTCGCCGACCGGGAAATTTATGAAGCCGACGGGTTGGTACGGGCAGTTCGAAGATCCGAAAAAAACGAGCCGATTAACATCGTAATTATACGCAACGGTGAAGAACACACATTAACGGTTACATTGCGCGAACGACCACGCCGGCATGCGGTGCGCGTTGCGAGGCCGGACCGTCATCGAATAATGATAGAGCATCGATATGGACGTTTGGGAGTAAGCGTCATCAATTTGAATCCTCAACTTGGAGAGTATTTCAAAGTCCCCGACGGTAAGGGTGTATTGGTGGAAAAAGTTCATGAAGATACCCCTGCAGAAAAAGCCGGAATTCGCGCGGGGGATGTAATCGTTAAAATCGGAGACAGGGAAATCGATACTGCACGACGGCTCCGCCGTGTGTTGTCGACCTACGATGCGGGAGAAGAAATACGGATAGAAATAGTCCGGGATGGCGTCCGCAGAACTGTGACAGCTCAACTTGAAGAGAGAAGCGTCTCGGAGTTCTATTTCCCAGAATTCGACCAGGAAGAACTTGAGATGCAAATATTCGGACCCGGCGGTGCAGAAGAGTTCCGACGTAAATTGGAAGAAAGTATTCGACCGGAACTGGAGGACTTGAAAATCCAACTAAAGGAACATTTTAAAGATTTTCAGATTGAATTACCGGAACGTATCCGGGAAGTATCGCGACAGATCAGAATATAACTGATCATATATTAATCACTGTCACAGATGCGTAGGAATGATAATGTGTGGGAGTGTCGTCTGTGACAGTGAGATAATTGACTTTTATCCCGCCGAAACGTATCTTACAATTCGTTTTACTCTATTCAGGAGATCACTATGGGTACAATTATTGCAATTGCAGTTGCCGTCCTGCTTGTTTTGTGGGTCATCACGCGGTACAACAAACTCATTCGATTACGCAACCAAACCACAAACGGCTGGAAGCAGATCGACGTGCAGCTCAAACGCCGGCATGACCTCATCCCGAATCTGGTCAACACCGTTAAAGGTCAGATGGAGTTCGAGCGCGAAACGCTGGAGAGCGTCATTCAAGCGAGAAACAGCGCACTCAACCCGAAAGGAGTGGCGGATGCAGCGGAGAAGGAGAACATGTTAACCGGCGCTCTTTCAAAATTGTTTGCGCTTGTCGAGAACTATCCGCAACTTCGATCCAACGAGAACGTTAAGCAGCTTCAGGAAGAATTGACAAGCACCGAGAACAAGATCGCGTTCGCACGGCAGTTTTATAACGACATTGCGACAAAGTTTAACACAGCAACGCAGATGTTTCCCGGAAACATCATCGCGAACATGTTCGGATTCAATGCGGCAGAATTGTTTGAGATCACCGTTCAGTCCGAACGTGAGGCGCCGAAAGTTGATTTATCATTTAATAGAAAATCTAAATAATGGGTTTTTACAACAGAAAACGTAACCTGTACGAACAACAAATCCACAACAAACGTATGACTATGCTTGTTATGGCAGGATTTGTTGTTTTCCTCGGATTGCTGGGTTTCGGGTTCGATATGATCATGCTTGAGTTCTTTCCGCTCGGGACGCTCTTTGCTCTGGCGCTCGGTGTAGGCACTGCCGCGTGGAGTTATAACAAAGGTGCTGCATCGGTCATCCGATCAACGAAGGCATACCCTGCCGATCCGAACAATCCCGCTCACCGTCAACTTATTAACGTTGTCGATGAAATGACCATTGCATCGGGTCTTCCCCGTCCGAAAATTTTCATCGTTCCCGACAAAGCGCCGAATGCATTCGCGACCGGTAAAAATCCCGAGGATGGCTATGTTGCCGTTACCGAAGGATTACTCGAAAGATTGAACCGTGAGGAATTACAGGCAGTCATCGCTCATGAAATTGCACACATCCGTAATTATGATATTCGCTTGATGACGATTGTTGCCGCACTCGTCGGCGCCATATTATTGCTTGCAATGATGGGACGTAGCATGATGTGGTTCGGGGGAGGACGGCGTTCCGGAGGCGGTTCGCAACGCGGCGGCGGCGGGCCCGTTATGATCATTGTACTTGTTCTCTGGATCATCGGTATTATCCTTGCACCCATCATTGCAAACATGATGGCGATGATGGTCTCCCGTAAACGTGAATATCTCGCCGATGCAACCGCCGCGGAGCTGACACGAAATCCGCAGGGGCTGATCGGCGCATTGCACAAGATCAGCGGCTCATCCGTTAAACCGGAAGCCATTCACCGCGATACCGCACATCTCTGTATATCGGATCCGTTCCATTTAAAACGCGAACGGCGAACCGGATTCATGTCGGACCTTTTCTCAACCCATCCGCCGGTTAAGAAACGCGTCGAAGCACTGCGGAATTTGGGGTATCAGTATGAACAAGCTGAAAACCGTACTTAGCAGGCGTCGGGTGGAAAGTATCTGCGCGATGGAAAGATAGCCGGAACACGTTGAACCTCGTCAAGAATTGCTCCACCCGGAAGGTGGCTAATTGTCAATTCAATTTACAATCAGCCATTGCCTAATCTAAGTGCAATAATATCAATATTTTAAAAGTCAGGACAACGGTATTGTCAGCTACAAATACAAAACACTCAATATCCCAAAATAGATCAGCAAGCCGAGCGCATCGTTGCTTGTGGTGATAAACGGTCCGGTCGCGACGGCGGGGTCGATATTTAAACGCGTCAGGAGAAACGGTATTGTTGCGCCGACTATCGTGGCGCTCGCAATAACGATAAGCAGCGAAAACCCCAATGCCACACCGAACAACGGATCGTCTATCCACATCCATCCGACCAGAAAAATTAACAGCGCAAACACAAGACCGTTGGTAAAAGCAACACCCGACTCTTTCACAACGCGTTTCGCCAGCATCCCTTCCCAGATCTCCCCCGTACCCAATCCGCGTATAACAACCGCCGACGATTGAATTCCGGCGTTGCCGGCCATTGCCATAATGATCGGGATAAAAAACGCCGATGCGATGATTTTTTCAAGCGACTCATGAAAACTGCTCAAGATTACGGCAGAAAGCAACTGCCCTAAAAACGCAATACCAAGCCACGGCATACGACGTCTGGAAATATCCCAAACGCCATGGCTAATCAATTCCGTACCGGCTATACCTGCGAATTTTTGTATATCTTCCTCTGCTTCCTCATGAATAACATCCATGATATCATCGAATGTTATCTTGCCGAGCATTTCTCCCTTCGTATTCACAACGGGGATCGTAAGAAGATCGTATTTCTTCATGATGTTCGCTACCTCTTCCTGATCGGTCAGCACATCGACCGAATGAAACTCGGTATCCATTACCTTATAAACGCGCCGCCGCGGGTTATGGACAATCAGACCCTTAACCGGAATAAACCCCAAAAGTAAACCGTTATCATCCAAAACATATACGTTATAGATTTCACCTATTTCTTTCGACATCTTTCTTACACGCTGTATCGCTTTCTGAATCGTATCGTTTTTCTTAACCGATACAAACTCGGTCGCCATTATCCCACCCGCGCTGTCGGTAGGGTATCGCAACAATTCCTTCAGTGTTTGCGAATCTTCTTTATCGATATCATCGAGCACCCGTTCGGCAACCTCATCGGATAACCCGCCGACAATATCAGCCGCATCATCTGAATCTAATTCATCGACGATACCCCGGATCCGCCGGTGCGAGAGCCGGTCGAGCAGATCCTCGCGTACTTTTTCATCGACTTCAAGCAATACCTCGCTTGCGGTTTCATCATCGAGAAGCTCGAATATAAACATCCGGTCGTCAGGATCAAGATTATCGACGATGTCTGCAATATCGGGTGAATGAAGATCGGATAGAATATTGACAATGCTCGCTGCCGACCGGATTTGAATAAGCTCACGAAGATCATCCAGAAATTCTTCATCTATTTCAAATTCCCCGCTGTCCTCCGGAAGCGGATCGACGGAGGCACGCACTTTCGGCAATGCCGCATCGCGGACCGGTTTATTATCGTTTTCTGTTGAGAACATAGTTAATCTCATTTGTTAATAGAATGAAATCGTCGACGGTACACGCTTCGGGTCGTTTATTCAGATCAAGAGAAAACTTTTCCGGCTTCAACTGAATATCGGGAAACATGGACTTTAAGCTTGACCGCAGCATCTTTCTCCGTTTTCCGAATGCGCCCCGCACGATTGAGCGATACAGATTTTCATCCGTGATCTCCCTGCGCTCCCGGTCGAATACGAGATGTATAACCGCCGATTCGACCGCCGGCTTCGGGTAAAAAACCGTATGGGGTACTTTAAAAAGAAACGACGCCGTAGTCCACGTTTTCGTTAGCACCGATAGTATTCCGTAATCCGGAGTCGATGGTTGGGCTGTTATACGGTGAGCCACTTCAAGTTGCACCAGTATCATAAGATCCGAAACATTCTGCCGCCGATCCAGAATATAAAATAAAATGGGGGATGTAATATAGTAGGGAATATTTCCGATAATTCGAATCTTTCGATTATCAACGACTATGTCCGCAAATTCCAATTTAAGAATATCATTGTGGATAATGCTAACACGATTATCGGATTCATATTGCTCCCGCAAAATCCCGACTGCACGAACATCCTTTTCGACTAATATCAATCGCCCGCATGATGCAACAAGCAATCCAGTCAGTATTCCGGTGCCGGGGCCGATCTCAAGTATCGTATCTTTCTCCCCGGGTGCAAACAAATCTACTATCTTTCTGGCAATATTTTTATCACACAGAAAATTTTGGCCGAGGGATTTTTTAGGTTTGATCCGCTCCATATTCACCGGAATAAATGACAGTAACCTGATAACGGCTGTCGGGCAATTCCCCCTTCAGCCATTGTATAATCGATGGCGGTAACTTCTTAAGAGAGTCCTCCACGCTTGCGCGTGTCCCTTCAAACAGTATCGAAAGGCGTAATATATCTTCTTCTTTATTCAAATAGGCGGCAAATGAAAATTCTTTTTCACCGATAATAATTTTCCCTCTTCGTAGACTAAAAGTTCCGTCATCAAAATTAATTTGCAGACGTCCCGCAACCGATACATCGGTAAATGTATCTCCGCTTGCAG
>PWYR01000098.1 GCA_003567775.1 Ignavibacteriales bacterium
ATCATCTTATACCGCAAGGTCTGTTCTTTTAAACCTAAAAAATTCGCCGCCCGTGTTTGTTTTTTATAACGAATAAGGGTGCGGTAGATAACATCGTGCTCGATTTTATCGAGCACTTTTTTGAGGACAAAGGGCTTGCCGTTTTTGAGATTTGCGAGTGCGGTTTCAACCGCGCGGACACTGTAGGCATCGCTCGTTTTTGTTCTTTTAAAAATGTGTGGAAATTGCTTCCGACAAAAATTAAGCAATTTGCTCACCTCGGATACATTCAGGTGATCGATAACGGCTTTTGCCTGCCAGTGCTTATCACTCATCATTACACCTTTTATATGCTTGTGGAAGGCGTCAATTATTTAATATCCATCAACAACATATGTCCCAATTTATCCCGCTTTGCTCGCAAATATCGTTCGTTCAGTTTGGTCACGGGAATTTCAATCGGTACGCGATCGACAATCTCAAGACCGTAACCATGAAGTCCGACAACCTTTTTCGGATTGTTGGTCAGCAGCCGTATTTTTCCCACACCGATATCTCTGAGTATCTGTGCGCCGATTCCGTAATCGCGGAGATCAGGTTTGAATCCTAACTTTTCATTTGCCTCCACGGTATCCATCCCTTCATCCTGCAATTGATATGCCTTTAATTTATTGACGAGTCCGATGCCTCTCCCTTCCTGTCGCATATACAAAATAACACCCTCGCCTACCTCACTCACTTTTAGCATGGCAGCGTGTAATTGATCGCCGCAATCACACCGCATAGACCCGAATACATCCCCGGTCAAGCACTCCGAATGAACACGGACCATTACCGGTTTGTCCGGTGCTATTGTGCCTTTCACAAGTGCTAAATGATCCTTCCGATCGGTATCGCTTTGATATACATGGATAGTAAAATCACCGAACTCGGTCGGCAGCGTCGCCGTTACAATCCGTTTTACCAGTTTCTCACGCTGCAACCGGTACTCGATAAGCGACCGAACAGATATAATCTTCAGATTATGCTTTTTGCTTATCTCCATTAATTCCGGCAGGCGCGCCATTGTGCCGTCGGGATTCAGAATCTCGCACAGCACTCCTGCCGGATGGAGTCCCGCTATACGCGTTAAATCCACCACCGATTCGGTGTGTCCCGCCCGCCGTAAAACGCCGCCTTCAACTGCGCGCAACGGAAAGATATGTCCGGGGCGCGCAAAATCCTCCGCCTTAACTTCCGGATCGGCTAATGCTTTTATCGTAGCGGCGCGGTCTGATGCCGAAATGCCGGTTGTTGTTCCTTTTTTATAATCTACCGTTATTGTGAACGGCGTCCCGTAAATTGAGGTGTTCACGGGCACCATTAAATCCAGTCCGAGATCTTCTGCGCGTTCACCGGTGATGGGCGCACAGATCATACCGCGCCCGTGTGTCGCCATAAAGTTCACAATCTCCGGTGTGAGCTTATCGGCAGCAGCAATAAAATCTCCCTCATTCTCGCGGTCTTCATCGTCGACCACGATAATGATCTTACCATTGCGAATATCTTCTACCGCTTCTTCAATTGTGGAAAATCTATTACGGCTCATTATCCATCGGCGCTTTTAATTATCGAGTTTACTGATGATCGATCCAATTTGAGCTTTACGTTATCCGCCACTTTTAACAATATTGTTTTCTCATCGATGCCGACTATCTCGCCGTGCATACCGCCGACAGTAACGACTTTATCGCCCTTCTTTACAGCATCAAGCAATTGCTGTCGTTCTTTTTGACGTTTTTGCTGCGGGCGAATGATGAGAAAATAAAATATAAAAATGATTAAAAGAAACATAATTAATGTTCCCGTAAAAGCTCCTTCGCCTCCACCGTCTGCAGGCGCCATTGCGAAAATATGCTCAATCATGTACAATACCTCCGGTTGTTATTTGCTAATATATTGTTTCATCTTTAGTGTGATTCGTTCATTCGTTTCAATTTTTCGGTCATCCATTCTTCATAGCAATCATTCTGGATAGCTTCCCTCGCTTCTCTCATAAGGCGAAGATAAAATGTGATATTGTGTAATGTCGTTAGCTGCAAACCGAGTATTTCCTTTGCCATAAACAAATGCCTCAAATAACTTCGTGAAAAAGTCGAGCACGTGTAGCAATCGCACAACGTATCTACCGGCTGCCGATCTGTTTTATGTTTTGCATTACGGATATTGATTGCACCGATCGATGTGAACACCATACCGTTGCGTGCATTTCGTGTCGGAAGCACACAGTCGAACATATCGATGCCCAATGCAATTGCCCGCAGTATGTTCTCCGGGGCGCCGACGCCCATAAGATACCGCGGCTTATCTTCCGGCAACATTTGTGCTGTGTATCCTGTTATTCCATACATCTCATCTATCGGTTCGCCGACCGCAAGTCCGCCGATTGCAAAACCATCAAACGGCATCGCAATCAATTTTTCAACACATTCGTGACGAAGTTCTTCATAGACGCCGCCCTGCACAATCCCGAACAACATTTGATCAAAACCATATAATGGTTTATATTCCTCAAGCGCGGTAATACTTCGCTCCGCCCACGTTACCGTACGCCGCATTGCCGAAGCAACATCGCGAATATCGACATTTGATGCAATACATTCATCAAGCTGCATCATTATATCGGAACCGATAACTCTTTGCATTCGAATGACGTTTTCGGGAGTGAAGGTATGCGAAGTCCCGTCAAGGTGAGACCGGAACACTACCCCGTGGTCGCTTATATCGCGAAGATCAGATAAACTAAATACCTGAAACCCTCCACTATCGGTAAGTATCGCCCGATCCCAGGAAATAAACGAATGCAAACCACCCGCACTATGTACTATATCATCACCCGGTCGCAGATAAAGATGATATGTATTGGATAAAATAATGCGCGCACCCGCTTGAGTGAGTTCGCGCTGTTCAAGAGCTTTAACGGCGCCTTGCGTACCAACCGGCATAAAGACCGGTGTCGGAACATCCCCGTGTGCAGTTTTCAATATACCTGCACGGGCATCTCTACACTTATGTACTAACTGAAATCCTAATTCCGGTGATGATGGCGTCAAATCAGTTTATTATAAAAAAAGCGACGCAGGTATCGACGCCGCTTTACTTCTTAAAGTATTATTTTTATTGCTGCTGTTCATCGGCGCCCGGTTGTGCTGTTCCGGGCTGAGCAGCAGGAGCCGACTGTTGCTCCATATCCGGTATCTGAGCCGGCGGTACTGTTTGTGGAGCATCCCTTTGTAATATACTATCTGCCCCCATACCTCCCGTACCGGGCAGGAAGAATAAATTAACTACTATACTTAAAACCATAAAAGTGGTCGCCAATACAACGGTGATTTTTGTCAATAAATCTGCCGTTCGGCGAACACCGAAAACCGCCCCTGCCTGACCGCCGCCAAACACACCGGCAAGACCGCCGCCTTTACTCGATTGCATCAATATAACTGCAATCATCGTTATACACACAATCACCAAAATTGCAATTAAAAAGCTATACATAATTCTTCCCGTAAATCAATGTTAATTTATTTATATCATATAAATATACTGTTTATTGCCTGAAAACGCAAGCCGTGATTCACATGACGGATATTTGTATCTCTTTTACCTTTATATGCAAATCGTAATGCATATCGTCGTTTGCGGAGTTTTTCATAATCGATTCATACCCATGCCAATTCCAGTGTCTCAGCACATCTCGTTTTTCATCCTTTTCCATACGACGAAAACCTGCCACCTGTGTTCTATATCCGGGGTGGTCGTCATATTCACGAGGATCGATCAGCGCAAATAGCTCATTTTTTTCAACAATCTGCTCAATTCGCCGGTATTGTTGCTTCGATCTGGCATGCAGCAAGACATTTCCCTGCCGAAAGTAAACCGGGCGCCATCGGATAAACTCTCCTTCATCGTGCACCTCAAATGTCGCCGATTGTGCAAGCATAGATGCTTTGAGAGTGAATTCGGTGAATAAATAGGCGTTCCACTCATTATCAGCAACGCGCACACTTCCGCTCAAAATACAGTCCTCATGATAACCGCCGTCTTTTAACAAAACGAGCTTCTCATCACGCATTGTTCTGAGTATTTCGTTCTCGGTCCATCCGATCCGGCGCAATTCCTGCCATCTGCGGGTGATAAATTCAATCAACGCATCCTCATCTGCCAGGGGATGCTCGAGATTGGGAAATACGGCAAACATTTTAAGCGCCGGCTTCCCTGCTGTCCAGAAAAACTCGGAACTGTACCAGTGCTGAAGTTTACGTATCTGTTCCCACTCTTCGTCGGAAATAAAATTTTCTCCCTTTCCGGCTACATAACAATGTATTCTTCTTGCCATATTTCTTTTCCATTAAACTTCTTATTCTACTTAACGAGTTATCGTGGTGACTGAGTTCCGGTTCGCTCGATCAGATTGACTACATATTTACCGATCATATCTAATTCGATGTTGACATGCGATCCCGGTTTAGTATTTCCGAGTGTAGTGACGTCGAGCGTATGAGGTATGATCGAAACGGTAAAATCATTTCTCTGAACCGATGCAACGGTCAAACTGACGCCGTCTATGCAGATCGATCCCATAGGTACCACGTATTTCATAAGCGATTCGATAAGGGAGATTTTAATAAGCCAATCGCCTGCTTGTTTTTTAAAAGATTTTACCGAGCCGGTTCCGTCGACATGTCCCTGTACAAAATGACCTCCCATTCGCGACGACGGCAGAAGTGCTCGTTCAAGATTTACCTTGCTACCTGCACGCAGCGAACCGAGCGTTGTTTTACGGAGCGTCTCCTTGACGGTCTGCACAGTGAATGTATCTTTCGAATATTTCACAACCGTCTGGCAGACGCCGTTAATATTGATGCTATCATCGATTTTCAGGTCATCCAATACTTTTGTTGCGCGGATTTTAAACTCTATAATTCCGCCGCGCGGCGATGCAGCTACGATGGTTCCTATTTCTTCAATTAAGCCGGTAAACATAATTTACTCTTCGTTCATATACTTTTCATACATCGGGGAATAGCCCTCTATTAAAACATCATCACCGCACATCTTACTCGACACATTTTCCAGGATGAGAGCATTTTGCAAAGATCTGTTTATACCGTCGATAACCGGCACACCTCCACCGATAAATTTAGGTGTGATAAAGAACAGAGCTTTTGTAAATAATTTCAGTTGAACGAACTGACGAAAGACCGCTTCTCCTCCTTCTACGAGTATTGAATTAATTTTATGCTGGCGGAGGTCTCGCAATATACGGCGCAGGGGTATAATATCATTCTTGCTATTATATGATATTACGGTTACTCCTTTCATTTTCAATTGTTCAATTTTTCTTGATGTCTTATTTTTTGCTTCACAAATAACTATCGTTCTGCTCCGGAATTCGTCACTATAAACCTCTGATCGAATCGATGTATCGAGCGTACCGTCGAGTATAATACGATATGGTTGTTTTTCCTGCCGGTTGTGAACGGTCAAACGAGGGTTATCTTTTATTATAGTGTTCGCACCGACTAAAACAGCATCGATTCCCTTTCTCAATTCCTGTACGAAATTGCGCGCAAATTCACCGCTTATCCATTTTGATCTTGACCGGGCGTCGGCAATATACCCGTCGAGTGTTGTTGCGGCTTTTAGTATAACGAACGGGAGCTTTGATCGCATTGAAAAATAGAATTGCTCGTTCAATTTTACCGCTTCACCGTACAACACACCGGTTGTTATTTCAATTCCATTATTTTTCAGAGTATTGCTACCGTTACCCGTAACATCGGGATTGGGATCGGCTGCGGCAAATACCACGCGTCGTATACCCGATTGAATAATAGCAGTTGTACATGGCGGGGTTTTTCCGTAATGATTACACGGTTCGAGGTTTACATAAAGCGTCGCACCGTCCGCTTTGTCGCCGGCTTTTTTCAACGCCTCAATCTCTGCATGGTCGCCTCCGAACCGGGTATGGTATCCTTCGGCGACTGTAACACCGTGTTTCACAATAACGGCGCCGACCATCGGGTTCGGATTCACCTGCCCGTAACCGCAGCGAGCAAGCTCCAGACACCGCCTCATAAATCGTTCATCGCTTGGATCCATTATGCCCCGTCACTTCTGATTATCACCGGATCGCCGATTCGCAACCCGAGCATCTGATGTGCGCTGCTGTTCCGGACGGCGACCTCGATTAGCCCGGAACTGCCGACTATAGCTACCAACTCGCCATATTCCCCGTCTGCATATGTTTTTTTCAGCGGACCGATAATACGATTACTAACCTCAAGAGAAAAATGCCGTATATCATCGAGATGTTCGAACTGCGGACGAATATCGGTTATCAGATTACCAAAACGGTCAGCATGCAATATTATTCCGTATTTCTCTTTCGTTGAAGCATCAATATATTTAAATGGTGTTTCCGGCATTGGTAATTCAATAGGCACTCCGAGATCCTCACAATGAGTACCGTTTAACAGATGCCCCGCCACCGGCGCAAAAATATCCCGTCCGTGAAATGTAGAGCTGAGCGGCGTGAGCCAGTATTTTGAATTATTAATATGAAACATTTTCGGGTTTTTCAACTCCGGCAATATAAACCGGAGTATTCCGTTTTCCGGCGCCAGAATTTTTTTCCCGTCGTCGCCTTCGACAAGAATAATGCGCCGATCCGACCCGACCCCTGGATCTACCACGACAACAAAAATGGTGTTCTCAGGGAAATATTTGTATGATGACCATAATACAAAAGCAGCATGATGTGTATGCTGCGGGGCGCTTTCGTGTGAAATATCGATGATCCGTGCCTGCGGTGCGATTGAAAGGATAACTCCTTTCATTGTGCCTACAAATCCATCAACCGTTCCAAAATCGGTTATTAATGCAATGGTACTCATACCTTGTAATTACAAAATGATTTAATGACAAAATATCGTTAAAAATATAATTTAAAAGATAATCAAGCTATATAATATAACCTAAATTTCTAAAATAAAAAATCGGGAAAGTGAAGTGTATAGCCCCGTAGGGGTGATATTATGGTAGCACAGCTATCCTTTAGAAATTTAAGTATAATAATAATTTTGCCTATACCCCGATGGCTATCGGGGTTTGCCTGTTTCAGTTGCGGCTTTGATGTATTAAATATCTAATCAACGTTAACTACAACTTCCTGCCGATTGTTCGCCGATTCATATATTGCCTCAACTATTTTCATACGTTGTAGTGCTTCAGCGCCGGTTGATATGATTGGATGAAGCCCGCGAACTGCACCGATGAAATGTCTGATTTCATTTTCATACGATCGTTTATATAAGCTTTGGGGTTTTTCTACTTTCGCCGGAGTCATATTTACAAGATTCCCGTGTAACTGTTTGTTAAGGCGCAACGGGTTCAACCGAGCGCTTCCATTCGTACCGAAAATATTGCAATAGAAAATATCGTCTTCTATATGCATAGACCAGCTCACCTCAATGGTTATAGTTGCGCCGTTCTTCATACGAAGTATCACAACACCTGAATCCTCTACATGTTCTGTTTCGTGATAGTAAACCATCGCAGATACCCGTTCGATGTCGGGATACCCCATCATCCAGAGCGACATATCGAGCATGACGATGCCGGTATCGATAATCACTCCACCGCCGGCTATTTCTTTACGAGTTCGCCATGTCTTTCGATTTGATGTTCGTTGCAGCCACCCGCCTTTTGTATAAAAAATGTCACCGAGTTCTCCGGCTTCAATAAAGCTGCGAAGAATCATGGCATCCGGTCTGAACCGACTATTCATCCCGACCATCAATTTCTTATTCGCTTTGTCAGCGGCTTTTACAATACGGGCAGCTTCATCGTATGTCCGTGCAAGAGGTCTTTCTACCAAAACCACCTTCTCCGCCTGTAAACAAGTTATAGCGGCCGGTGCATGCGAATCGGTGGGAGTGCAGATATGTACGGCATCAATATTGTCCTGTTTTAACATCTGATCGATGTCCGTATAAACGTTTTTTATACCGTGCTTATCGGAGACATAGCGTGCTCGCGCTTTATCGGCATCACAGACTGCAACGACTGATGCCTCCGGTATTTTTTCAAGTATGGGAAGGTGTACAACCTGCGCTATCCAGCCGAGACCAACAATAGCAACGTTGACATGATTCATTGATTAAACTATTTATGGTTAATAACCGTTAGTGTTCCCCGTTACTTAGATACAAGTTTAACTGCTTTTTCCTTTTGGGATTTCTTATCGGAAAAATGAGCTGCAACAATCCGGGCAATTCCTTCGGGATCGATACCGATCTGTTCGTGTAATTCACTCGGTTTACCATGATCGATAAATCTATCGGGTATTCCGTGCATATAAAGATTCACATTATTGAATCGGTTTTGCATAAAATATTCCGAAACAGCGCTGCCGAAACCGCCTACAATAGTATTATCTTCGACCGTTATCACGTGAGTAAACCGTCCGGCAATATCACGCAACATTTCTTCATCGAGCGGTTTGACGAACCGGGCATTAACAACTTCCGCAAGTATACCGTTTTGTTGTAGAATATCGGCGGCTTTCAGTGAATGCATTACCATGTTCCCGATGGCAAGTAGAGCAACATCTCCACCCCGTCTTACTACCTCAGCTTTTCCGATCTCAATTTTTTCGAAAGTATCTCTTAACGGTATACCGATTGCATTGCCTCTCGGGTAGCGAAGGGCGATCGGTCCTTTGCGATATTCTGTAGCGGTATAGAGCATATCCCGGAGTTCTTGTTCATCTTTAGGCGCCATAATTACCATACCCGGAATAAGCCGTAAATATGCAAGATCAAATGTACCGTGGTGCGTCGGACCATCGGCGCCGACCAATCCACCTCTATCAAGCACAAAAACTACCGGTAATTTCTGAATCGCAACATCGTGAATAAGTTGATCGAATGCTCGCTGGAGAAAAGTGCTGTAGATTGCAGCGACCGGTGTATATCCTTCCGTTGCCATACCCGCGGCAAATGTTACCGCATGCTGTTCGGCAATGCCGACGTCGTAGAACCGATCCGGCATTTCTTTTTGCAAGATGTTCAATCCTGTACCGTCGGGCATCGCAGCGGTTATACCGATTACTTTTGAATTCTTTTTTGCAATCTCAACAAGCGCATTCCCGAATATTTTGGTAAACGCGGGCGGCGCATCTTTCTTTTTGACTGCAATTCCGGTAATTTTATCAAAGGGTGTTACACCGTGCAAGTTTTGACCGTCATTCTCGGCGGGAGTATATCCCTTGCCTTTTTGCGTGATGGTATGGATCAGAATCGGTCCCGACAGATCTTTTACCTCGGTAAACATCTTAACTAACTGCGGAATGTTATGACCGTTAAACGGTCCGAAATATCGAAAACCGAGCGCTTCGAATAACATACCCGGTGTAATAATCGATTTTATACCGCCTTCAAGCCGGGCGGTGATTTTCCGGATGCGATCGCCGAACGTATCCAGCTTGCCGGTTAATTCCCAGACATTCGATTTAAATTTATTGAAATGCTTCGACGCAATGATCTCGTTAAAATAATTAGAGATTGCCCACACGTTCGGAGCTATTGACATCCTGTTGTCGTTTAAGACTACGATAATATTTTTTTTGAGCAGCCCTGCATTATTCATAGCTTCATAAGCCATACCGCCGGTCATAGCTCCATCCCCGATGATTGCCACCACCTTATAATCTTTTTCATCATAATCCCGCGCCGTTGCGATGCCGAGCGCCGCCGAGAGAGCTGTACTTGCATGTCCGGCGCCGAACACGTCATACTCGCTTTCACTTCGTTTCAAGAAACCGCTGATGCCGTTAAACTGTCGTATCGTATGCAGCTTGTCACGACGCCCGGTTAATATTTTGTGCGGATATGCCTGATGACCTACATCCCACACTATTTTGTCTTCGGGTGTATTAAAGACATAATGAAGTGCAACCGCCAGCTCAACCGTTCCCAAACCGGCGCCGAAATGCCCGCCGACCTTTGAGATGACATCGACCATATATTCCCGCACCTCATGGCTCAGTGTTTTCAGCTCTTGAACACTCAGCCCCTTCATATCGGCAGGTGAATTAATTTTAAACAACAGCGAATACTCTTGACCGCTCATGCAGCTTCTCCTAAAATGTTATTATATATCTTCCACGGTAAACGTACCGTCGAGTTCAGCACTTATTTTTTTTAATTTTAATTCGACTTCATTGAGTTGCTTTAAACAGGTTCGTGATAATTTTATTCCTTCTTCATAGAGGGTAATTGCCTCCGACAGCGGCACCTCTCCGCCCTCAAGTTTATCGACTATTTCCTCAAGACGTTCGAGTGATTCTTCAAATTGTACTTCTTTCTTTCTTGCTTTACGCGCCATTTTCTATGCATCCTTCCGAACTAAAAAACCAACCCGACCATCTTTGAAGCGTATCTCGCCTTTCCCGTGCTGCATTGTTTCTTTTTTTGATTGCAAAATCTTGCCGTCGTCATACACAATGGTATAACCTCGATTGATTACCCGTTCGGGATCAAGTGACTCCAATCGTTGATTCAATGAAGTAACATGTACACTTGTAATATCCAAACGATGTGTTAAAGTCGATTTGAGATGGCGATCGAGTTCATCAACACGCTGGGAAAAACTTCGTAACAGATCGTACGGCTTATTAAAAGAATACGTTTTCAATTGTTGTCTAATTGTTTCCCTTTTCTCCCGAACCATTTCATAAACACGACAACTTAAAGTATATGCAAATTCGTTCAAAATTTCAAGCATTTCGCGACGATCCGGCGCAACAATCTCTGCCGCAGCCGAAGGCGTCGGCGCCCGCACATCGGCAACAAGGTCGGCTATACTGTAATCCACTTCGTGCCCGACGGCGCTTACAATGGGTATTGCTGATTCAAAAATCGCTCGCGCGACGATTTCTTCGTTAAAAGGCCATAAATCTTCCAAAGATCCGCCCCCCCGTCCGGTTATCATAACGTCAAGCCCGCCGTATTTATTCATATCGCGGATCGCCTGAGCGATTTCCTCTGCTGCGCCGCTTCCCTGAACCCGGACAGGATAAAGAATCAACTCTACCGGAGGAAAGCGCCGTTTAATAACGGATATAATATCTCTGAACGCAGCGCCGGTTTCGGACGTTACTATCCCAATTCGTGTCGGAAATTTCGGCAACGTTTTCTTATGTCTATCGTCAAATAATCCCTCTTCAAATAACTTTTGTTTGAGTTTCTCGAACGCAATCTGCAACTCTCCCATTCCTGCCGGTTGTAAACTTACAACATCCAATTGATAATTACCGCGAGGCGGATACACCGTTATTCTACCCCGCGCAACTACTTTCATACCGTCCTGCGGTGAAAAAAACAACTGACTTACCCGGCTTCTCCACATCACCGCGGATAGCGCAGCCGAATCGTCCTTGAGACTGAAATATGCATGTCCGGACGGCGTATGTTTTTTATAATTAGATATCTCACCTATTACCGACACATTATCAAATGCCGCCTCGAGGGTTGCTTTGATATGACCGGTTATTTGAGAAATGGTTAGCGGTTGAGGTTCCGACGTCGAAAAAAGATCAAAGGTCATGAGTTTTAAAAGCTCGTTTACTAATTAACAATACTTCCTATGTAATAAATTCCCTTTTGCAGTTGTATTTTATGCAATGATTAAATATATTGTTTTTCAATCGTTTAACCAACAGGAAAAGCAATTATTTTGATATATCGAATATCCTGCCTTGTTTATTTATCGATAGCACTCGTTATAAGCTCGTTTGCGGATACATTATCCGTGGAAGCCGCAGCGAATATCGATGAATTCAAAATTTCAACTCCGTCATTTGTTCTGCGCGGGATTGATTTTGAGGTGGAAATTACGGCAGTCGATTCCGAAGGCAATATTGTCACCGAATACAATGAATCACCCACTATTTCAGGCATTAAACAACGGATAGACGGCAGTCTTCAATCCATTGAAGGACCTTTTGAATCCGGGAAACTTTCGCTCAATAATGCAATCGTGGAGCACACCGGAACAATCCCGGTTCAGGTTGTTGACCCCGATCGCAACATACGCTCAACGCGCGATCTTCGATCTATACCCGGAGTCCTGAGCATTTTACCTCCGCTGCTCGCCATCGGTCTGGCTATCATACTCCGCCAGGTTATCATCTCGCTCTTTGCGGGAATCTGGCTCGGCGCTGTTTTTATTTATGAATACGATTTTCTTGGCGCAATATTTCGGGTTCTTGATCATTTCGTCGTTAACGCATTGTCTACACCAAGTCACGTTATGATCATCATTTTTACGATGATGTTCGGCGGGCTTGTCGGCATAATTTCACGGAACGGCGGCACCATCGGGATAGCGAATGTCATCACGCGTTATGCAAAAACCGCCCGCGGAGGACAGTTCTCGACCTGGCTTTTAAGCTTTATGATATTTTTCGACGATTACGCGAACGTGCTTATTCGCGGGAATCTCATGCGTCCCATCTCCGACAAACTGAAGGTCTCAAGAGAAAAATTATCTTACATTGTCGATACCGGAGCGGCAGCGGTCGCAAGTACATTTTTTATTTCAACGTGGATCGGCTATCAGGTAGGACTCATTGAACGGGGCATCGGACAAATTCCGTGGGCGGAGGATGCCTATTCGGTGTTTCTCCATTCAATTCCATATTTCTTTTATTCAATTATTTCACTCTTCTTTGCATTGTTTATCACTCTAAGCGGACGGGATTTCGGTCCGATGCTGCACGCCGAACGGAGATCGCGGTACGAAGGAAAATTGATACGCGACGGCGCCGAGTTACCCGAAGATCTCACCGAATCGGATGTTCTCGATATGAACAAACCCGCCCGCTGGTATAATGGAATAATCCCTGTAGTCACGGTGCTTGTAGTCGCCTGCTTCGGATTATACTACACCGGCATTCAAGCTCTTCGCGACGCCGGACAAACCACATATTCGATCGGCGATATTGTCGGCAACTCCGATTCTTATGCGGCTTTGATATGGGCGTCATTGTCCGGATGTCTGGTCGGCATAATTATGAGCGTCAGCCAGAGGATAATGAAATTGAAAGAAGCACTTGATGCGTGGTTCAACGGATTGAAATCGATGCTGCTTGCGGTAGTCATCCTGACGCTTGCCTGGTCAATCGGTATGGTGACCGAAGAGCTTAATACGGCGGACTATCTTGTCCAGATACTGCGCGAAGTGCTCGACCCACGATGGATACCGGTATTAACATTTATCATAGCGGCGTTGACCGCGTTCGCGACAGGAACGAGCTGGGGAACAATGGCGATCCTAATGCCGATCGTAATTCCGTTGAGCTATGCGCTCGGTGTCGATGCCGGATTAGATGTATCTCATAAAGCCATTATTTTATACGGGACAGTCAGCTCGGTATTGGCGGGAGCGGTATTCGGCGATCATTGTTCGCCTATTTCCGATACAACTATTCTCAGCTCAATGGCATCTTCGTGTGATCACATCGATCACGTAAGAACTCAGTTGCCTTATGCCTTAGTTGTCGCATTTATAGGAATGCTTATCGGGGATATTCCGACTGCATATGGAGTGTCGCCGTGGCTATCGTTATTAATCGGAATTTCACTGGCATTCGGTGTTGTTTATATTTTCGGTAAAAAAGTAGAGAACCGAACACATATTTAAATTCAAAAACAAGAAATCTGACATAATATAGGTCCGGTGAAATTAGTAATTAATAACCAGCAACAAGCAACTAGAAACCAGTAACCAGTAACCAGTAACCAGAAACCATGAATTATCCAAAACTCGATGTACTTGCAATTGCCGCACATCCCGATGATATTGAATTAGCATGCGGCGGAACAATCGCGAAGCTCACAAAACAAGGGAAAAAAGTCGGTATTGTAGACCTAACGCAAGGAGAGATGGGAACACGCGGTACTGCTGAGATACGTTTACAGGAGGCAGACCGCGCTGCACAGATCCTCGGCTTAACCGTAAGAGAAAACTTAAAATTTTACGACGGAAAATTCACTACCGGGCACGTCAATAAAGTGCGCCTTATTCGTGTCATCAGAAAATATCGTCCCGATGTATTGCTCATCCCGCACTGGCTGGAGCGTCACCCCGATCACGAACGGACCCACCGTCTTGCACGGGATGCATGGTTTTACTCCGGATTAATAAAGATCCCGACCGAAGAGGAAGACGGCGCCGTTCTCGAAGCACACCGTCCGAAGATTTGCTACCATTATATGCAGAAATATGAATTCGAACCGACATTTATTGTGGATATAAGCGATGTATACGATATTCGCATCGAGGCAATAAAGGCATATCATTCTCAATTTCACAATCCGGAAAGCCGTGACCCCGAGACTATTCTAAGCAAGCCCGACTTTATGCAATTTATTGAAACACGCGCGCGGTATTACGGTAACCGTATCGGCGTCCAATACGGTGAACCGTTCTACGCAATAGAAAGTATCGGCATAAAAGATATCTACGATCTGGTATTTTAGGAATTACAATGATCAGTTACGTTTTCCGTCCAGCACCTCACGGACACGCACCGCAAGGGTTTGCGGTGTGAATGGTTTTTGAATAAATGCAGTACCCAAATCGAGTAAATTACGATTAGAAATAACGTTATTTGTATACCCCGACATTAAGATAACCTTGAGTGAGGTTCGTTCTTTACACAGCTCATCTGCCAACTCTTTCCCGTTCATACCGGGCATCATAATATCAGCTACCAATAAATGTATGTCATCGGGATGCTGACGGGCATATTTCAGCGCTTCTTCTCCATCTTTCGCTTCAAGTATTGTATAGCCGAGGTTCGTTAGAACCGTGGAACAAAACTGCCTGACCGAATCTTCATCCTCCGCGAGAAGAATGATTTCCTTTTTTGCTCGGGGAACATTATTATAGATCGTTGGTTTTTTCTTTCGCTTCTTTTTTACTTCTGTTGATATGCGCGGAAAATAAATTTTAAAGGTTGTACCGCTACCGGTTTCACTATAACAAAAAATATTTCCGCCGCTTTGGGTGACGATACCGTATACCGTTGAAAGTCCAAGCCCGGTTCCTTTCCCTTTCTCTTTTGTGGTAAAAAATGGTTCATAGATTTGATCCCGGATATTTTCGGGAATTCCCGCTCCCGTATCGGTAATACTCACAACAACATATTTTCCCGGTGAAACATCCGGGTGGATTTCGCAATACTCCAGGCTTAATTCGGTATTGAATGTCTCAATCGTTAATTCACCGCCGTCCGGCATTGCATCCCGGGCGTTGATGATCAAATTCATAATCACTTGTTCAACCAGGGAGGGATCGATCTCTATTGTACCGAGCGCATCGTCGAAATGAGTACGCAATGTAACCTCTTCGCCAACAACTCTCCTTAATAATGAATCCATAGCGGTCACAATAGAATTGAGATTGACCGGAACAGGTTTAGCAATGTTACGTCTTGAAAAAGCGAGCAATTGTTTAACTAAATTGGTCGCCCGTTCTGAAGCTGTAATAATTTCCTGAACATTATCTTTAACCGCTCCATCGGAAACTTGCATCGCGACCAGTTCCGCATAGCCGTTGATCGCCGTTAGAATATTATTAAAATCGTGTGCAAGACCGCCGGCCACCCGTCCAACCGCTTCAATCTTTTGTGAATGGCGAAGCTGTTCTTCAAGTTGTTTTTGTGAGGTAATATCCCGCAAAATCCCGAGGACCCCGGGTTTTCCTTCCCAGTCAATAGAGGCCATGCTTGCTTCGAGATGTATCTTCTTTTTCTCTTTTGTGCGACCGACGAATGTAATCCTGTCGGACACTTCCTCACCCCGTTCTCTTTTTTTTCTTCGTTCTTCAATCAACGGTATGCTGTCTTCATCCAATAATTTCATAAAGGTGAACTCGGGAGATAATACCTCCTCAGTTGTGTAGCCAAACATACTCCGGAATTTTTCATTAACCATCACAAACTGTTTTCCCTGGATGACATAGATTCCATCATTCGATTTCTCAATGATCTTTCTGAGTTTTTCTTCACTTTCTTTCAGTGCATTTTCTATTGTCTTTTGTGCGGTAATATCGGTAATAAAACCTTCCAGCATAACGGGTTGATCGTTGCGAAATACCCCTACTCCATACTCCTTAATCCATTTCCACCCGCCGTTTTTATGTTTCAAACGATATGTTAATTCATACGGCTTTTTTGCCCTGACTGCTTCATTCACCTCCTGTGCAACATAATCTCTATCATCAGGATGTATCCATCGCGCGAGTGAAATTGTTTCGTTTTTAAAATCTTTTACCGTATAACCGGTCATTGACTCGACATGATCGTTGATATAAATGATGGAATATTCTTCATCATTATTGCATAGATAAATAACGCCCGGTATATTTTTGGCAAGAAGCCGAAAGCGTTCATCCGAATCGTTGAGGTATTCATCTGTGCTCTGTTCTTTGACTTGCTGCACCTCACGAGCAATCACCTGATTTGATTTAGTCCCTTTTCCATTCCCCCACATCCAACTCCGGTATTTTATGCCTAAGCTAATTAAAAATACGCTCGCCGCTGCCAACGCACCGAAATTCGCAAATGTATATATATAATCTATTGTCATAGTGACGGTCCGTCCTTGTTGTTAGCTATTATTATCTCGGATGCCGCTTTACGTAGTCTGTTCATAATTGCGTGATCGCTCAATGGAAAGCTTTCAGCCAATATTATGTCAACATTCTGAGCATCAAAAAAACGCAACGTTTCAAATAATTTTCTGCTTGCTCGGTATGTGTTCATACCAAGATTTACCAGTACTTCATTTTTTCGCACGTGATATTTATGTCCCGGGAAAAATGCAAGAATACCGATGCGTTTCTTTTGAGCACGGTACTGACGGAGCAATGCATTGATGGTCGTTTTAATATCATACGGCTCGCTCTCAACAAGTATCAGTCGAGCATCGGGCGCATAGTGTCTGTATTTTAGTCCCGGCGATTTCGGTTTATGAATTAGTGAGTGATTATTCATTACATCATTTTTAACCACTCCGACGACCTGCTCGATCTGTCTCCGGGTTATTTTCCCGGGTCTCAATAAAACAGGCGGGTCAACCGAACAATCCACTATCGTCGATTCCAGACCTACATCGGCTCTGCCTCCGTCAAGAATCAATTCTATCTTTCCATACATATCGTTATAGACATGGGCTGCCGTTGTCGGACTTGGTTTACCGGAAACATTGGCGCTTGGCGCCGCGATCGGTACGCCGGATTTTCTGATCAATGCCAGGGCAATTATATTATCGGGCATACGTAAAGCGAGGGTGTCAAGTCCCCCGGTTACTGCATCCGGAATTTTTTTTCGTTTTTTAACTATAACGGTTAGCGGTCCTGGCCAAAATACACGGATCAATTTTTTTGTCGCAGCGGATACATTACGAGCATAAAGATCGATATCTTTTTTATACCCGATATGTAGAATGAGCGGATTATCGCGCGGCCTTTTCTTGGCAATATAAATCTTCTTAATAGCAGATTCATGTAAACCGTTTGCACCGAGCCCGTAAACGGTTTCCGTCGGAAAAGCAACTATCCCCCCTTTACGCAGCAATCGGGCTGCATTAATAATGTGATCGCGCTCCGGATTCATTCTATTAACCCGGATTACTTGAGTATTTTTATCGATATCGCCCTTTTTTTGTTTACCCATTGTAAATCTTTTTTCTTTTACTATTACTCAATTCTATAATGGAACAAAGATAATGCCAATTACGGAATATATTGTAAAATAGATAGATCCATAATAAATATCTATATTAAATGGTTATAACTACTTAACTATATTTGTAAATGTTACAAAGTACAGACAGATTGGCTTAATCCGAAGTGAGAAAAAACAGATCATCGAAGATTTGTCTCCGGCGTATGAGACGGGGTGGTCTACCCCCCTGAATAAGGACCTCCGCCGGAAGCATTCGGGCATTGTACATCGACGCCATCGAATAACCATAAGAACCGGCATTTTTTATGCACAAAACATCGCCGATTCCTGGAACGGTGATCTGGCGGTCTTTTCCCAGTACATCGGCAGATTCACACATATTACCGACTATTTCCACTTTTTCATTATTATCACCGGATACATTTGATGCATTAATGATTTCATGATATGCTTGATATAATGCAGGGCGAATGAGATGGTTCATACCCGTGTCCGTCCCGACCATTACCTTTTCCTCGTTTCGTTTTATCGATTGCACTGCTGTTAAAAGATAGCCCGATTCGGATACAAGGAATTTACCCGGTTCGATGATGAGCCGGAGATTGCGCTCATTCTTTTGGCAGAAATCGTTGAATCGTTCGCTTATTCTCGTCCCGATATCGTCAATATCGGTTTCGGTGTCATCTTCGTGATATTTAACTTTATACCCGCCGCCGATATCTATGAATGAAATCGATTCATAAGCAAGCGCCGCTTCCAATAGTTTATCCATGCTATCCAATAATGAATCCGCTGCCGTTATCTCCGACCCTATATGTTGGTGCAAACCGACAAGATTCGCATTATGTCGTTTAAGCAACCCGATGATCTTAGAAAAATCTTTGTGCAGAATACCGAATTTTGAATCACGATGACCGGTATCGAGATACGTGTGCCCGCCCGAATGTATATCCGGGTTTAATCGTATGGAGACATCCCGGCCGGTAAAGAGATCTCCATTCTCCTCAAGCATCGAAACATTATCTATATTAATAATTATGTTATTCTCAACGGTATAGATTATATCGTCTCTTGTGAGGTTGGTTCCGGTGAGCAGTATCTGCTCCGGTTTGAAACCCGCATGTAGAGCAAGAAATATTTCTCCGGGAGAAACCGCATCTATGCCGGCGCCGAGTCGTTTCAATATCTTCAATATTTCGATGTTCGAATTAGCTTTACAAGCAAACAAGATAGAAGGGGTCGAATCCTTAAACGCGTTTTTCAAACGCTCGTACTGTCTGACAAGAATATCATATTCATACACGTACAGCGGACTGCCGAATTGCTCAACTAACCGGGCGGCGCTCTCATTGCCGAAATAAATCTGGTTGTTCTCTACTTTCATAATTCAATATTATTTTTTAACCAATTAGAAAAATCGCGTAAACTGTTTTCGCTTATCTGATGTGCAATAGGATATTCTTTATAGGTGAAATTCATATTGTGTTCTCTCATCAGCTCCTCGGCGCGCTTTCCGAATTGAACGGGAATAACCGGGTCGGCGATACCGTGAGCGATAAAATATTCCACCTGTTTTGCATCGGTCCATTTGTAGTTTGTGTTGTCGCCTTCGGCTATATATCCGCTGTGCGCAACGACTCCTGTGATTTTTTCCGGGTATGCAAGTGAAACTGCGTACGCCATAACCGATCCCATGCTGAATCCGAGCAGTAAGGTTTTATTTTTTGCGCTCTCATTTTCCCGTTGCAGTACATCGACAAGGTTTTTGATCATTTCACACGATTGCGGGAACTTATCTTTATCCGGCTTTCCCACTTCTTCAATGTCATACCACGCATATCCCGGGCCCCATTGAAACTGAAACGGCGCGCGCACGCTAACAATGTGCAACCGCTCATCAAGGTACGACGCCAAACCGAGAAGATCATTCTCATCCGTTCCTCGTCCGTGGAGTAAAACAAGAAGCGGATTGCCGCCCTCAAGCTTTTTACGCGGTTCAATTTCCTTATATGCTAATTGTCGTTCCGAGTCCATTCTTAACACCTTATATTATTGATTGAAATACTCTTTGTTACCAATTCCTTCGTAATCCGTAATGAAAAAATCCTATACCAATAGCCCCTAAAATCGATGCAACGATGAATGCCGATTGATAACCAAAAAACTCCGCAACCACGCCGAGCACGATTGCTCCCCCTCCGATCCCAAGCTCAAGGAATGAAAAGAAAACACCGAGCGCTTTTGCACGCTCTTCTTTTTTCACTCTGTCTACAAGAAATGCCTGCGCCGAGGGAAGTAAAAAAGCCAGACCGATTCCATATAAAATTGCGACAAAGATCAACTGCAGCAAACTTTGGGTAAACGCAAGCATAGTAACGGCAACAAGCATGGGAACAGCGGAAAAAATGATTATCTTCGGGCGCGGGTATTTATCGATCAATTTCGACGCTATCACCCTGCTCCCAATGACCGATAACCCGTAGGACGTGAAAAACACACCGGGATTCCCGATACCGATCGCCTGAGCGTGAATTGGTAAAAATGCAATAATCGCGGCATACGTTAACGCCCCGACCCCGATGACCATCGAAGGGAATACAATATCACGTCTATATAATGTTTTATCCAGAAATCGCTGGTTATTATTCGTCGCCAAAGGCGTATCTTTGACAGGGACAACAAGTAAAATACATATTCCGGATAAAACTGCGGCAATATAAAAAACAATAGAAAATCCGTTATCATTATCGGCTAATGACAAAGCAATGTAGGGACCGATCACCAATGCTAAATTATTAGCAGTCGCAAAATAGCTCATCGCTTCTCCCCGCCGGCGCTGCGGAATTATATCAGCAATATACGCTGCTGAGGAAGTCGTGAAAGACGCCATACCGATACCATGCAGTAACCGTAAGATAAATAATACCAACAACGTCGCGGTCATCGAATAAAAAAGCGCCGATAATAGAAATATAAAAGCTCCGATCATCATATATAGTTTTCGCCCCTGCGTGTCGGCATACACCCCGATAAACGGACGGGCAAGGATCGATGCGAGTGGAAATATTCCCAATGCTATCCCGACCTCGCTCGGCGTTCCTCCAAGTTTGACCACGTAGAGCGGAATTATCGGGAGCAATAAATAGAAACTGGAGAAAAACGAGAATGAAGCAAATGAAGTAAAAAGAAAATCGCTTATGAATACTTTATCGTTGTTTGGGTTTTCCACAGTAGTATCGTTGTCGTATTTTTCGTGCATAGATCATATAAATATACAATAATATTATTGGGTTGCAAGTCTATCCCTTGAATTACACCTATCATTTTACGATTATTACTATTATTAAGAATACCGATAATTTCACCAATATCATCAAGGCATATATATGAAAAATAATCTCATTATTCTTCTCATTCTGACCCTAACCGCTGCCGGGTGCAGCAGGCAGCCGCAAATGACCGCATGGGAGCATCTTCAAACCGCGCTCGAACTGGATGAGGCAGGCGTCATGGAATATATGGCGTACGATCACCTTGCAGAAATCGTTGCGTACGATAACACCGCGGCGCTTCGCGAAGCGATCCACGCAAACCCCGGCGATGCAATCGAATGGTTAATGCAAAACTACCGGCAGAACATCATAGCGGCGATAACCGCCGATCCTCCGCGTGAACTTATCCCCGCGCTTATTGAACGCGACGGAGATCACCTCCTTGATCAATTGTATAGAATCAACCCGGAACTTATCACCGAAGCGGCTGTACAGAACGACCCGTATCGTATCTTTGATAAAGCATTTCAGCGCGATCCGATCGGCATAATCCGAAGGGCAATCGATCAGGACCCGCGGTATGCCGCACAATACCTGCAAAATTATTACGGCGAGCTTCCATGAAAAATAATCACGATGCAGACGTTATTGTTATCGGCAGCGGACACAACGGGTTAATTACAGCCGCGTATCTCTGTAAGTGGGGATATAATGTGCTCGTCTTTGAACGCCGCGATACCATCGGCGGTGCGGTATGCACCGAGGAAATGTTCGGCGGATTCAAAATGGACGTCGGCGGGTCCGCACATTTTATGATCCACCATACATCCGTAATAGACGATCTTGAACTCCATCGCTACGGTCTTGAGTACATTCCAATGGAACCGTTTATGTCCGCTCCCTTCCCCGACGGGTCGGTTATAAAATTCTACCGGGATCTCGACGCTACGTGCCAGAGTATTGCTGCGATTTCACAAAAAGACGCCGATACATACCTCACATTTATCAACGACTGGCAGCCGTTAAATAAATCGGTTTTCGAAAGCTTCCTAAAGCCGCCCACAGGTACAAACATCGGAAAAACGTTCATACTCAGTCAACTTCGCAAATCAACCCAAAAAAGGAATGAGCTTCTCCAGAATATTATGAAGAGTTACGGTCGTCTGATTGATGAAACATTTGAGAGCAAACAACTGAAAGCCGCTCTCGCCTGGTGGGGCGCACAGAGCGGTCCGCCGCCCACCGATACCGCATCGGCTGAATTTATCGGATGGCATTCGATGATCCACCTCAAAGGCGCCGCACGCCCAC
>PWYR01000165.1 GCA_003567775.1 Ignavibacteriales bacterium
CATCGATGCCCATTTTTTCGAAATGGCGCGGTGCATCGGCTTCTTCATAGATTTCCTCACGCGTCTTATGAACCCGTTTTATCACATCCGTAAAATTAAATGTAGGTGTCGAATCCCGTAATCCGTATTTGCCGGCAGTACTAATTGTTCGCGCGGTTTTGGCCGCTTTGATAAGCGCCTTGCTCGGAACACATCCGTACCAGGTACAATCGCCGCCTAACTTTACCGCCTCGATCATTGCAGTCTTTGCGCCGAGCGATGCGGAGATGCCCGACGCCGTCAGTCCGGCCGAGCCGCCGCCGATTACCGCCATGTCATACCGATGTTTCATGAGCGACCTCTTTCATTTTCGAACGGAGTTTTTTCAGCGTCAAATAGATTCCCGCAATGATCAGCGCCGCTATAACGATATACACCCAGAGAGGTAAATTCTCACCCGCGATCATCAAATAAACATACGCCGATATCGCACAGCAACATGCTGCAAATACAGGCGGCATGATCGAGCGTTTCTTTTTCAGATTGGTCACCATCCACGCAACCGCCGCAAAGAAAAATGGAATTGCGCCGACGTAGATTCCACCGAATATATACGGGTTTACACCATATTCTGCGCCAAGTCCGATGAACCATTCGTGTATTGTTGTGAAATCCATTTTTTTGTTTCGTGTTTTTGGTTTTTAGTTTCGAGTTCAGTATTGCGAGTAATAATATACCCGTTGACACTTCGAACCATTAACAAACAACAAATAACCATTAACTAATATACAATATACAATAGACAATAATCAATAATAAATCACACCACCGCTCCGTCGCAACTGCTCCCACCGCCCGCCGTGCATCCAAAGCAATGGGAATCAAACAAGATGCTCCGGTTCATCAGCATATCATAATCAAAATCGAAAACCGTCAACGGTTTGCCGTTTTCGATCTGCATATCGAGCATCTGATTGAAGTCGCAGTCATATAGTTTCCCGTCGTACCCCACACTGATAAGCGAACGGCACATTACGCCTTCGGCGGCTGCGGGATTGAAGGCATTGTTCAACTTTTCCATATATTCTTCATAATTGCCGGCTCGCAGCAGTGCTTCTTTAAACCGGTGAATCGGCATATTGGTAATTGTGTAAAGGTTGTTAAATACAAGTCCGAATTTATCATTTAATTCCTTTTTATAATCTTTCTCCAGATTTTCTTGTGGTGCGGGAAGAAATGCACCGACCGGATTGTAAATCAGATTTAATTCCAAACCGGCACCTTCTTTTCCGTACCCCTCTTCATTCAACAGCCGGATGCTCTCGATGCTTTTACTGAACACACCTCTTCCTCGCTGTTTATCGGTAAAAAACTCCTGGTAGTACGGAAGTGAGGAAATAACTTCAAGTTGATTTTCAGCAAAAAATTGAGGGAGATAACGCTTCGATTCGCCGGTGCGCGGATGTCCGTCGAAGGTAACCGTCAGATTATGGCGAACTATAACATGTTTGTTTAATTTCCCGGCTTCAAGCACAAAGTAATCGAAATGCGGATTAAGCTCGGGTGCACCGCCGGTAATGTCGAGATTCTTAATTGACTCGTTCTCTGCAAGTATCTCAAGACACCGGTCAACTGTTTTTTTATCCATCTGCTCCGTACGTTTCGGCGAAGCATCGACATGGCAATGGCGACACGCCTGATTACAGAGTTTGGTGATGTTGACCTGCAGCGTTTCAATCGATACCGGTTCAAGGTTCAGCTTATATTTTTCCAGATATTCTTGAAAATCAAACCGGCCATTACTATTTATCTGCACCGCATTATTTAATACCGTTAATTCTGGCATAAACAAACCTTTAAATTATAAAAAATCCTTCGACTCTTGGAGACTACGGGGTTTTACTTACAAGTGATCTTATAAGTCTGTTTTAAATTCAATTATAGCCAGATGTTCTGTACACACCCTGGATCTAAAAACCTACCGACAATTTCATCATTGGAACAAAGCGCTCTCCGTATAGATCCTTCCTGTTCTCGAGATCGACTGTAAGCTGCGCCTGATTAAAACTATGTGCAAGATACGCAGCGTGGAATGCACTGATGAAATGATTCAAAAAAACCACTATGACCGCGTTGTGTGCACGCGCATAGAGAGTATTTGCATAGCCGCGTTTACCCGAATAAAACGAAAACATCTCGGTAATATCGTCAAAGTATGCATCCTGTTCCGCCCGAACTTGATTTTCCGCCGGTTCGAAATTTCCGACAGGATTTGAATCCTCCCACCCCCGTGTATATTGCGGGTACTTTCCGATAAGCTCGTAATATTGCTGCGTCCCGAACGGCTCAAGACGGTGTGAAAACTGTGAAATGGTGCGCTCAAATTCATTCAATTCTTGCCAATCGACACGCTCCCATGGCGGCAAATTTTCGTCCGGTACTATATATATTTCCGCCCCCCAGTATACATTTAACCACCTGGCATACTTGGTAACATCCCAGTGCCGATTCGCATAATTTTGATATAATTTTGTTTGATCGTCGCCCCTGCCGTCGTAATGGAAATAAAATCCCCAGGCGGTTACTTCAAGACCGAAGTGTAGAAGCCCGCGCCACCAGCTTCCGGCATATACCTCCCCCGCTCCGGGCACTGCAGCAGACATAAAGCCGGCAAGCAGCGATGATTTTCTCCGGACATTTGCGCCGCTGTAATCATCGCCGGCCGATTCGATCATTTCCGTAAATGAACCGGAATAATAATTCATTACATCACGATCGAATACCGGTTGATAAACCGGATCGCTCCGGAATGGCGGTTCGGCAGCAATTGAAACCGCGGGAAGTAAGAGCATCATTAAAATATATTTCATCTTTTCCATAACGATCCTGTCCCCAGATCAAATCCAAAAAGAATGCCGAAATAAAAATTCCACTGTTTTCCGTATGTTACCGGTTCATTGCGGAACACACGCGTAAACTCGTCAAAACCATAAGCAGCGCTGAAGAATATCCGCGTTGGATAGGAATAAAACGAAAACGATTCGAGACGGAGTTCAAATCCGAGATTACGTTTAAGTTCATCGACGCCCGGAAACGAACCCGTCCACGCATTGCCCGCATCTGCAAACACCGATCCATACAATCTTTCAAACTGTAAGTGTGCGATTCTGAAATCTATTCCTTCCCATATCGGAAATCTGTATGTCAGATTCAACGAAGCATATTCATTCCCGCCAAGAGAATAAAACGGATAACCCTGCATACCCATCAAACCGCCGATATAAAAATTAAAGAAGTCATCTACCTCTTTACTAATGATCGAGCCGCCTCGAAGCCGTGCGCTCAATGTCTGGTAACGCGATAACCGGCGATGCTCGCGCCATTCACCTTCGATGCGGTGAAAACTCGGACGGTCGTAATCGGTGTAGAGTATGTTTTCCGATTCATCATATACCAATTCCGGATTGAATTTATTAAACTCATAGCCGTACCGTAATTGTACAAATCTTCCGACCGGATTAATCTCGGTTTGTATGGTCGGCATTATTCCGCGATGTGTTAACTGCGCTTGCAGGATATTCCCGACCAAATAAAGTTCACCAAACGCGCCGACAAGCCGGTTCGTTTCCGGAATAAAGAAACTGCCGACATCGTATCCGTACCGGCTGTGACGATACATAATCTCCAGCTCATTTGTTGGATTGAATATATGATCCTTCAGTATAATATTAAACTCGGTAAGATTATAGGTCACATCAACATCGATGTTCAGGTCTTCACGGAGCTCTATCCGGGCATCGGTTTTTCTGGTAATATTATACACCTCAAATGAGATACGGGGATACCATCCAAATAGTGAGAACGGCGGGAGTCCGCTATTCCATTCAAAGATTCCAAACAGGTCGCGCTCCAACCGCCTATTGATTGTTGCTCCCGCAAACAGTGCATGATGCTCCAGAATATCCCGGGTCATAAGATAGAGTCCGGGTTTTATCATATCTGTAAAGTCACGCTCGGGGATATAATTATCGAATCTGATCAGAGGCACAAGCATTGTGTTGGTAAATACCGGGGAATACCCGTCAGATTCGAACGAGGGAATATCCCGGTCATTATAGTTTCGCAGCCGATTCCAGTCGATTCCGCTCCCATCCACACCGGGATTGTACGCCGCGTGCAAACTTTCATCAAACCATGAAGGGGCGCCGGCTATATATTTTTTACTTTCATCAACCGGAGTTAAATCATTATATTGAGCTATTTTATATCCGGTGGTCTTATATGTTGCATAGACTAAAATTTCTTCGCTGACCGAGGGCATAAACGCTCCGCCGAGTACATTGGTAATTCGTTCCGTACGTTCGTTTATGCGGTTAAATCTGTATATATTAAATATTCCCGTTTTATCAGATGCATAGTAGATGTGTATGCCGTCCGGAGAATAGGACGGGTCGCGGGCGTCATACTCCATATCGGCTACAATAATCGAGAAATCCTTTGATTCAAGCGAATATTCGACTATATGGCGATTAAATCCCGTGGAGGTCGCAAATACTAATTCATCTCCCGTTATCGACCATTTTGGAGCATAAACCTGCTCCCCATGTTTGTTTTTAGTTATATAAGTAACCCGTTCTTCATCAATTTTGTAGATAACAAGATTTTGTGTCCCGTCTGCTGCGACAACGGCTGCAAGCGTGCTCCCATCCGGTGAAACATCCGGATCGTGAAGCCGGAGACCGTTGGTAAGCCGCTCAACATTTCCGGATTTAATTTCAACAACAAAGAGATCGCTGAATCCCTGCCAGTAAGGATTCTTTCGCGTGATGCGGGAAAAATATATTTTGTCACTTTCCGGCGACCAACTTATCCGCGAACGAACGTTTCGGGCAACCCGTTCGATCTCACCCGTAACTCTATCGTGTATGTAAAGCGAAGATTGTCCGAAGTAGTCGCTTCCCTTGTTTGAAACATACGCTATGTATTTCCCATCCGGAGAATATATGGGATTAAAATTGCCGAATCCCTTATCTTCGATCAATTCACCGCGTTCAAGATTTTGTTTTATCGATTCGGTGCGACTATTATAATCATCGATAACCGCGGCTCTCCATTCATTATAAATTTCACTGCCGGATTTCCCAAGTATCCGCCGCATTGCCTGATCGATATTCACGACACTTACCGATGCCAGCTCTTCCGAAATTTTACGCAAGGCATCTTTACCATATTCACTTGCAATATATCGAACAAGCGAGTAACCGGCGTTATAAGCCGATTCATTGCCGAGACTCGTCTTACCGAATACCGACATTTCGTTCCACGATAACATCTTGTCGTCGAGCGCATACATCCGCAAAATCATATCGCGGTGAGAATCCCACGTATCGTATTCGAGTCCGGGATGCATAAACTGCGCCGTCCCCTCGGCAAACCAGCTCGGCACGACAAATCCCGATACCGGATATGATACCAGTATATTCGGAAAACCGTAAAGGACATCAGGGCGGCGCTCGTCCTCATATCCCATCCACTGTATGTAAAATGCCGGAATTCTGCGACCGTATTTCATCGATGTTTGAATCTGTACAATATGGGTGAACTCGTGAGCAATAACATTTCGAAGCCAGTTGCTTGTTCCCCGCATATCGAAGTCGAGAGCGCTTGCCCAAATTTCTATTTTATTATCATAGAAAAAAGCCGCCCCGTTTGCAAAGTCGCCGTGGTCGCGAACGACAATATGCGTTTTTGAAAACGGTTCATATTGATAAAGAGAAGTGATCGGTTTGTAAATATCTTCAGCTATTTTAGCGGCAAGATGTCCGGTGCGCTCGGCGCCGTCGTGGTAGTGAACAGAGAAGTGCTCCGTTTCGATGGTATACCAGCCGTCTTTCGGATTTTCCGGAAATCCCCATTGCGCAAAGAGCGTATGCGACATCAACAGAGTTACTATTAAACAAAGACTGCACAGGATACGCATTTTTACAGTCATCCTATCTCACCACCGCGATCTTGATAAATACAACTTTCGTTTCATTTGCGCCGCGCGCTTCTACTTTACCGAGATACACGCCGCTTTGTACACCCGAAGCGTCCCAAGCAACTTCATTATCCACGCCACCCATTCCCGGTCCATCGAAAGATGTTATTCTTTCACCGTTCATTTCATAAATTGATATTGACACATCCGCATTTTCACTGAGGTAGTAGCGTATATTTGTTACTCCGTCATAGACCGGGTTAGGCCAGTTGTAGGCGCGGTTTTCGGGGAGAAATTCCTCGCTGATCGGTTGCCGGGGATGTGTGATAACCTGTACATTTGTGCGTCTGCTATTAAATCGTTCCTGACCCCATGCAACACGATCATCGCCCCAATCACCGGAGAATTTGTATGCATATAATAAATTATCCGCCGTGATAAAAGCCATCGCTATTTTACCTTCCGACTCGAACATTACAGGTGAGCCGACAACACGTTCACCGACTGCGAGAGGAGTGCCTGCGGCTGACTCCCCGGCGACATTATGAAAAAGGATCATATTATTGTTGTTACTCACGGCTACATCCAACGCGCCATTTCCGTCAAAATCTGCAGCAACAGGATGAACCCCCTCAAGCGGAAGGTTGCCGGTCTTCAAAGGAAAGAAATCCAGAACCGCACCGCTCTTATTAAAAGCATATAATTTATCATCGATTGCCGATATAATGTCAATTATCCCGTCGCGATCCAGATCGGCTGCTATCGGATATCCGAATGTTTTCGCATGAGTACTGCTAAAATAAAATTTATCAAGGGTGTTCTGAGTTTGTTCAAGTTTCCCGGGAAGGGGTAGTATCGAAGGAACCGGGCGCATTATATACATAATACTCTCACCGATACCGGCTACATACGATCTATCAGTCTCCGAAAAAGCGACACTGCGATAAATTTCTTCCTTAAAATCCAATTCAAATGTATCCTCGCCAACGAATAAAACCTTTGTCCTGCCGGTTGCTGCCCACCCGTTGTCGTCAAATACATGGAGATCTATAATGCCGCTTCCGTCTGAAAGTGAACCCACGGTAGTAGTTTCCGAACCGTCAATCGATATGATGTCACCCGTTTCAGTCCCGACTAAGCTCACTCCATTTCGCAATAAGACCGGGCCCGCCGAGATGGTCGGGCCAATATCGAATGATGAAACCGGATTAAATCTATGCGGCTCACCGGTGCTTGAGGCGACAATATTCCAAACAGTCACCGTCGAGTTGCCGGATCGAGTAAACAACACAATACCGTCATTCGTTTCGTACCAAGCAGGTGTGCCCGTTACCGGTTTGTCATAAGCTTCCTGTAGGTGTGTTAACTCACCGTTTTTATCAACAACATGTAACGCTCCATTATCGACAAACAAAATTCCATCTTGAAATGGAACGGGAGAGGTTTCGCCCGTAAATGATTCCAAATGGTGAGGAAACCCTTCGATAAGCCGCACATTATCCGAACCGACACGTACAGTTACTTGCATCACAGGCAGCCGTCCGGAAAAATCATACATCGCAACATTGCTCGGCGCCCCTGTATTGCTTAGAGAGGGAGGTATGGTCGTCGCATCGAACCGGTTTATATAAATCGGCGCCGGATTTCCTTTGTACCAGAAATCGAATTGTGTTCCGTCTTCAGAACCCTGTCCAGGTTGTAAAAATTCGAATTCACGTCCGATATCCTGCGAACCATCCGCCTCCACAACACGGACGCCGCGGTTTTCGATATCTGCATTGATCCGGTTCTCGCCTATTCGTGCATCAATGATACGTTCATCTATGTGCCAGATAAGAATGCCGCCGTCATAGAAAATATCGTCAACTTCAACATATCCGCCCGGTATACTCCAATCGTATACTTCGGCATCGAGAACGACGCCTGCTATATCGCTGATATCGAAGGCATTGAATCCTGCCCGGTCGCGTTCAATGTGAAAGTGAACTTCTTCACCGTTTTGTATAAGCGTCAATGTCTGGCCGGTTCCGAACGGATTACGATGACGATTCTCCACAAGATAATATTCACGTGCATTAATCGGCACACGCAGTATGCCTTCCGGTTCACGGAATGCAACTGCAGGCAAATCGAATGTATGTTCACCCGGTTGTACGGTCTTTGGTTCTATCCATCCAAGATGATACTTCTCCCAGGCCGATAACTCCGGCGGAAACAACCCCATAAAACTGAATATCGCCTGCCCGTCCATTAAACCGAAGCGTCCGATGCCGGAACGACCGGTATCCGTATTGAATAAATCGGGAAGCCCGAGCCGGCTGCCGAACATTGCACACACGAGGCCGTTCATACCCAGTTGTAATAACTGTACTCCGGTTACAAGATCAAGCTCGCGATTTTGCGTTTCCGGAAGGATCATCGAGTTCATTATGCGAAAACCATCGGGGCCGACCTCAACGCCGTCATAATCCTCCCCAAATATACGCCTTAATCCTCCCGGGCCGAGATACAATGACGGAATATCCAGCGGAGTAGGGTCGAAACCGTAAATACTGGTAAGATCAATATCACGTCCGGCGCCTGCGTGAAATATGATAAACGTATCGAATTCATTAAAAGGGATATGCGGCGCTTCGGTTGAGGCGAGTTGCCACGCCTCTTCAAAAAGAAGTCCGATCTCTGAAAAATCGCCGGTTGTACGCGGACTGTATGTTCCCATTACTTCGGGAAGAGTGAAGATTTGATCCCACACAGTATATTCAATAGTTAAGCGCCCTCCCGAAACTTCATGGTAATACCGGCGGGCAAATTCAAGATGATATTCAAAATACTCAGCATCGTGCGGCGGTGGATTCAATATTTCGGGGTCGTCTTCCGATAAATCGAATTGTCCGTTGCCGGTAGTTCGTGAATCTTCGTCGGGTTGGAATTGCACCATGATCGCGAGTGCGCGAAGGGTGTCGGGCACTGCCGGACGGGATATGTACGATGTAAAATCACCCCCGTGTATTGTAAGGGGGTGATTAAGAATTTGACCGAATAGACCTATAACAAAAAAAACAACTCCGGCGCCCGCACACAAAAAAGGTCGAGTATACTTCATTGGTTATTATTTTACCATGATAACAATAATGTAAACCGCAGTGTATCGGAGAGCGGGTGGTTTTCTTCGAGCGTCGCAATATAGCTGAAATCGAATCCATAGATATCGTAGCGGATTCCCGCGCCGAAGGTTAAGAATTTACGTCCGCCGGCAACCTTTTCTTCGTGGAAATATCCCGCACGAAGCGCAATCAGATCGGTGTACCAATATTCTAACCCGCTCGAGATAATGACTTTCTTCAATCCTTCATCTCCCCAGGCAGTAAATATCGCTTTATAAAAAGGATCGGGTTGCGGCGTTTCTCCACCCTCAGGGGCTTCATATCGCCGCACCAATATACGACTGAAGTCGGCCGCAAGGGTGAGTGAATTTGCTTCGGTCTCAACCAACCTTAAACCGAATCCTACCCGAATATTTGTCGGGATCGGATCCGCCTGGTCGGCGTCAATGTAGGTGATCCTCGGACCAAGGTTTTGCAAGTTTGCCCCCAATGAAAGCGGCATATTAAACAGAGAGGTCCGATAAAGAACGCCTATATCACCTGCTACCGTTGTACCGACCCCCGTGCCTTCTTCCTGTTCGGTGCCGATTGGAGAAAGTGCGCTGTGAATAACCCGCAGATTCACTCCGAGTCCCAGATTAGACATAACCCGCGTAGCATACCCGGCGGTAACGGCAAATTCGTAACTTCGGAATGTCCCAATCGGTTCGGGACCAAGAGAAGAAGTCCGCGTATGTTCTCCTAAATTCAAGTAGGTTATTGCCGCAGAAAAAGTCCCGTTCAACGATTGGATATTGTTTCTATAATTTAGATAGTCATAAAATAGATCCGACATACCAAATTCGGGCAGCCAATTCGTATGTGTTATACTGATTTCCTGACCGGTTTGAAATGCGAGACCCGCCGGATTCCAGTGTATCGCAGCGGCATCATCCGCTATTCCGGTTCCTAATTCTCCCATTCCCGAAGCACGGGAGTTCGGTGATATCAAAAGAAACGGTACAGCCGATTCGCCTTGTGCTTCAGCCGGTCCGTTGACCGCGATGCATATCAACAGAAATGCTGCGATAATGGAATACATTGCTTTCATAGTATATCCTCCGCTGGATCGTATTACGTGGTTTTTTGCCATAAAACATCAAATTAAACTATTTTCATTTTAATAGCAAGAAAACCTATTAATTGATTATTGTTGATTTATTAATTTCTAATGAATTACTATCGCATTACAGCCATACGACCGAGCACCTCACTTCTATACTCTCCATTGGCAGCACTTGCGATTACTTTGTAAAAATAAACTCCGTTTGCAATCCGGTCGCCGTCATTATCGAGACCATTCCACGGTATGCGCACAAACCGGTCGGTTAAACTGTATTCTTTTAATTGTGCTATTAAACGGCCGGCGACTGTATAAACTTTTATCTCCACATCTATCGGCTCATTTTGGTTATGTTGAAATGTGAAAACCGTCTCCTGCTGAAACGGATTCGGATAATTATACACGTTTTGAACCGATAGTTTTTCACTCGAGGCAACCTGGAAAAATACTTCCCCCGTCGATGAATTATTATATACATCCCATGCGCGCAAACGCAAATGATGCGGACCCGGTTCAAGTTCAACAAGTTGATATTCAATATGTCCCTCTTGATAACTGTCAATAGCGCCGGTATAAAAATCGGTCAAATCAATCCCCTCGCCGTCGTTTAACCATGCCTCGATACGGTGACCGATGCCACCGCCAGAGATATTGATACCGGATTCATCGAACAAATCGACCATTAAAAGCGGCTGTTCAGATACGAGATCGCCGCTGCGGAAATTCCTGTCTTCAAGATATATAGCAATTTCGGGACCTTCGGTATCAGGAGTTACCGTAGTATCGATGCCGCCGAGCACGATATCCCGGGTGAATCCCCTTCCATCAATTTCATTCTCCCAAAAATATAGCGCAATTCTTCCTGCGCCGCCTTCGTGACTAATATCTTTCGGTACAACGAACGTGGATGAATACGCTCCCTGTGTAATAGAACTCTCACCGCGAAATAGCGTATTACCCGGGACTGTGAAAGACCATCCACCCCACCGCGGAATGCTCACTTCATTATCTGAATCATACACTTCGACAAACATTCTTCCATTAAAATCTTCTTTGATCGTTCCGTCGGGACCTTTTATGTTTCCATCAATCGTAACTTTTTGTAATGCCTTCAATAATACCGTTTCAGTAACCGGCTCGCCATTGATATTTGCAACAGAAGCGTTGTGTGTCGGTATGAGCAGACGGACGGTAGGATCGCCGATGAGTACAAATTTCGTATCGTTAATATTATGCCGGGATTGTTTTGTGGCAAAGAGTGCATCGCCGACACGCCTGTATACTCCGTTTTGAGAATATGATAAAAGATTCGTATAAAATAAATTATTAAATTGCGCATTGTCCGACGACCAAACGATTCGAGAAGACGAAAGAACCCCTATCGCTCCCCCGTGTTCTCTGCTTACAAGTAGTTCGCCTCCGCTTTGTTCACGGGGATCGTCGAGTCGCGAGAAGTCGCAGGTTGCAGCGGTTACAAATGATAACCGGCTGCGATTGTTAAGTTGGGGTATGGTCGTCTCTTTTACAAATATCCATTCATAAGCCCACACGCGTGGATTGCCGTGTCCCGTGTAATTAAGAAGGACCGTTCCTTGATTAAAACTGTTAATCAGCGCCTTGTTGACATCGGGCATTCGCCGGCCAAGCGCGGTGTTTTCAGCCGGATATTCTATCATATAGATTTTATTCCGCTCAAATGCAGCCGGTGTAATCAAGCTGCTCGCAAGCTGCTCCGATTGCCAGGTATGAATGTTCCCGTCATCTCCGCCTCTCGTCGTTAAACCATCGTCCGCAACATACGTTATCAAATTACGCCACGGCCCGAAATCGGAATTTGTTTCATAGTGAATGATCTTATCCACCATCACCCGGGCATCATCCTGATCAATAGCGTTCAACCTTCCGATCACAAGTGAGGGGCGTCTCGAGCCGGGTGTAAATTGCACAAAGAAATCATCCGTTGCGTATGTGTTAATCTGACTGAACGATTCCGCTGTTTGCCAGATCGGAATATATTCATCCCGCTGCCCATAATGTTTCCGGTAATCAAAAGAACCCGCTCCAAGCATCAGCACATAACGTGGTTGTGTTTGCCACGCTTCATATGCATGATACAGAAAATCACGAATCGCCGTCGGATCCATCAATCCACCGGAATATTCATTATATATATGCTTTACGTTGACGACCATCGTCGATAATTGATTTGGTGTAAACGATTCACGGTGTTGTTGTAATCGTTCCGCTTCGCTTATAAATTCGGAAGGTGAGATTATTATAAACTCAGCACCTGAAACTATCCCCCGAAGATTGGAATTTTCCGCAGGTTCAATTTCATCGATTGTTCTATATCCGTTCGGTGCAACCGTCGCATATTGTGACGGTATTCCACTCTGTTGCCGCCGCTGAAACCGAATGGAACTTCCTTCAATATTAGCATTTGTTATTCGCGATACATACGCATGATCGGTAATATCATAAGCGGCAATTTGTGATGATGTAAATCCTTGCACGACATATTCAACGACGCCGGCGGTATCGGGAGCGGAAAACATTAAATAATCATCTTGCGCTTCGAAGCTCCGCGGATAATGGATCTCAAACCATTCAAGGAATCCTTCCGATTGGGCGCCTGCTTCATATTCAAGGCGTAGGGAGCTTCGATTATCCTGAAGCGAGCCGGATCGCGTCAATGTCGCAGTTCCGGCGCGCGCTGCGTAGTTGCCGATAATGGTTCCGAGATTAACACCGGGTATGTTTATAACACCAATACTTGTTCCCTGGTCTTCAACCCTGAAACGCGTCTGACCCGGCGCACGCGCAGCTAACTGCACACGATAGCGCACGGGAACATTCGGGGTAAATCCATACAACATACTTGTGAACACGGTAATATCGCCCGGCGCAAAGGATTCTCCCATCCATTCTTTACCCGATCCGAGAAGATTAATTCTCGGGTTACGATGCTTTATACGAGAAATAAAATAGTGCGGTCGAATCAGGCTCGATTCCTGTAATGACTGCGCCGACTGCATTCGTTTGCCGGGTGATCCTCCGTACGTGAGGAAATATGTATTCTGAGAGGTATATAAATTATATCGGTGTTTGTAGATGCGGGCTTCGGGATCGTATTGCCATACGGTTGTGCCTCTTCCGAAAAAGATTATGTAATCATCGGGTCCGAGAGAGCCGTCGCCTTCACCGTGGACATAAATCGCGATTTCGACAAGATCGTCCGGACGGTCGTCCAGAATATTTTCCGAAAGCATTTCACCGCCGTTGCCGTACATCTTAATCGTTCTCGGATCAATTGTATTTACCGGTATTCCGGCTTCTTCCAACGCCGATGCATTGATACGGTACATTCCATCTTCTTCGACAGTGATTCGATGCCATGAACCATCCGCAAGCACACTGTTTTGATGCGTTACAGGGTCTGCACGGAGTTTTTCCATCCGTAAACGCGCTTCGGTTGCAACCGGCGTCTGATCGATATTTAATACAGTTGTGCTAAGTGAATTGTATGTATATTCATCAATCGGGCTGAAACTGCCGCTGTCGAAAGCAATCCGGACTACAATGCGATTGTGTATTTGTACAGAATTACCGTCGCTTGCAAACCGGATCGGATGTATATGTAACGTTCCGAGAATAACGCCGCGCACTCTTCCAATATCATGTATATCGACGAGTGGTTGATCTATATCGGTGCGCAGTTGGACTCCCTCTGTTGTCCGGTACAACTCGTCGTCTTCATCTTTTTGAATATCACCTAATGGCGGTAACCGTAATCCACGCTGACTACGGTAATCGGTCTGTACCACCTCAATCGACGGTTTGCCGGCAGACGGCATGGCAATGGTAACTGCCCGATACTTAAGATCGGGAACGTCGGGAGATGTACGCCCGGGAGTTTGCGCACCGAAAAAAGAAATACCTACATATTCGCGTGAATCCAGCGAGAGTGTATCGTAGTGAACATCCATCAACCGGTATTCGATCGTTATGCTTCGCGAATCCGATTGAATTATCGATATATCCGGATAGGCGGGATTGTGATGCCCGGGACCCTGAGCGAGCGAGCAGACGGTATACACAAGGAGCAATACAGAAGCGGCTATTGATAACCGCATATAATAAAAAACCGAATGCACTATCCCGTTAAGATATACCTTACATTCGGTCACACTATGACAGAATGCACCCATCGACCTGATATGTTCGCTAAAAGACAAATCTACCTTATAAAATTCAATCCCAACAAAATTAAAAAACTTCTAACGAACGTCTAATAGGCACACCTGAAAATTGTTTAACACCTGTATTTAAATAATTAAAAATATAGAGCTAAAAAATGAGAAAATCAAGTAAATTTGCCTCTTTTTCATCACTCTTTTTCATCTCATAACAACCATGCGTCCGAGGACTTCGCTTGCAAATTCTCCATCGACGGTGCGTGCTAAAACTTTGTAAAAATACACCCCGTTTGCTATCCTGTCGCCGTCGTTGTCGAAACCATTCCACGGAATTCGAACAAACCGGTCGGTTACGCTGTATTCCCGAAGATGTGCAATGAGACGTCCTGCGACGGTATACACCTTTACTTCCACATCTATCGGAGAATTTTGATTATGCTGGAATGTGAAAACCGTTTCCCGCTGGAAGGGATTCGGATAATTGTACACGTTCTGGATCGAAAGCTTATCGCTTGCGGCAACATTGAAAAATATTTCTTCGATTGAAGAGTTATTATAGACATCCCACGCTCGCATACGCAAATGGTGCGGTCCGGATTCAAGCTCCTCCAATTGATATTCAATGCTCCCTTCCTGATAGCTGTCAACGGCGCCTGTATAATAATCGGTAAGATCGATGCCGTCGCCATCGTTCAACCACGCTTCGATACGATGCCCCACTCCGCCGCCTGAAATATTTATGCCGGATTCATCAAACAAATCGACTAACAAGAACGGACGCTCCGATACAAGGTCGCCGCTCCGGAAATTCCGGTTATCGAGAAATATAGCAATTTCGGGGCCTTCCGTATCCGGGGTCACAGTAGTATCTATTCCCCCAAGCACGATATCCCGTGTAAATCCCCTTCCATCTACTTTATCCTCCCAAAAATAAAGCGCAATTCTGCCCGCTCCACCTTCGTGACTGATATCTTTCGGCACAATAAAAGAAGATGAATAGGAACCCTGCGTTACGGAACTTTCACCACGGAAGATAACATTACCGGGAACAGTAAACGAAAAACCGCGCCATCGGGGTCTGTCAACGCTCACCTCTTTATCCGAATCGTATACATTTACAAACATTCTGCCGTTAAAATCCTCTTTCATCGCGCCGTCCGGACGCCTGATGGTGCCATCAATGGTAATCTTCTGGAGCGCCTTGAGTGTAACCGTCCCGACGACGGAATCGCCGTTTATTTTATCTACCGACGCATCGTGAGTCGGAATATGCAGTCGAATTGTGGGATCGCCGAGTAATACAAATTTAATATCGTTAATTCTATTATAGGTTTGCTTGGTGGCAAAAACCGCGTCGCCGATACGCCGGTAGACGCCGCTCTGAAAAGGTGTAAGAATGTTTAAATAAAATGAATTATTAAACTGGGCGTTGAGTGTTCCGTAGACTATTCGTGATGGAGAAAGAACCCCTATAGCTCCTCCGTTCTCCCAGCTAACCAGCAACTCACCGCCGCTTTGTTCACGCGGATCGTCGAGTCGTGAGAAATCGCATGTTGCAGCGGTAACAAACGTCAAACGGTCACGATTGGTGAGCTGTGGAATTGTATTTTCCTTTACAAAAATCCACTCGTAAGCCCATACACGGGGATTGCCGTGTCCGGTCCAGTTCATAATAAGCGTTCCCCGGTTGAAGCTGTTCACAATTGCTTTATTCACCTCGGGCATTCGCCTACCAAGCGCCGTATTTTCTGCCGGGTATTCAATCATGTAAATTTTCTCTCTTTCAAATGCAGGCGGTGTAAATTGCCGGGCAAGTTGTTCGGATTGCGCGGTGTGTGTACGACCTTCATCCCCCCCTCGAGTTGTAAGTCCGTCGTCGGCTATATACGTTATTAAGTTTCGCCAGGGACCAAAATCGGAGCGTGTTTCGTAATTGATTATCTTATCGACCATAATTCTGGCATCCTCTTGATTGATCGCATTTAACCTGCCTATTGCGAGTGACGGGCGTGTTGAGTTCGGCGAAAATTGTACGAAGAAATCGTCGGTAGTGTATGTTAAAATCCTGCTGAGCGATTCAACTGTTTGCCAGCTCGGTATATAATTTTCACGCTGGCCGAGAAGTCTTCTGTAATCGAATGAACCCGCTCCGAATAGGAGAACATATCGTGGTTGTGTCTGCCATGAATTATATGCATGATATAAAAAGTCGCGTAGCGCCGTCGGATCAAGTAAGCCGCCGGAATATTCATTATATATATGGTTTACGTCGACAACGGTAGTTGTTAACCGGTTGGGAGTGAATGATTCACGATGTTGCCTGAGACGTTCTGCTTCACCGAGCAAATCGGGATGTGCAATTATGATAAACTCCGCACCCTGTGAAATACCTCGAAGGTTGGAATTATCCACCGGTTTGAATTCACTTACCGGTAAATATCCATCCGAAGCAACGGCAGCAAACTTTGACGGACGACCGCTTTCCAGTTGACTTTGAAATCGTATCAATCTATCCTCGATTGTTGCATTTGATATTCGCTGGACCGATGAATGATCGGTAACATCATAAACAGTAATCTGAGTAGTTGTAAATCCCTGGACGGTAAATTCCACGACGCCGGTAGTATCAGGTGCGGAGAATTTCAGGTAATCATCCCGCGCTTCAAAGCGGCGGGGATAATGAATTTCGAACCATTCAAGAAATCCCTCGGATTGTGCGCCTCCATCATATTCAAATCGCAATTCACTCCCGTTTTCGGGTAATGAACCGCTTCTGCTCATTAAAGCTTCAGCGCCGCGTGAAGCATACCGACCATCATCCGAAGCTAAATTAACACCTGACATAGAAATAACACCGAGATTAACGCCCTGGTCTTCTATTCCGAAACGTGTTTGAGCCGGCGACCGCGCCGCTGTCTGTATTCTATATCGTATAGGAACGATTGGATTGAATCCATAGAGAGTATTCGAAAAGGTCGTGACACCGCCGGGCGAAAACGACTCACCCACCCATTCTCTCCCGGAGCCGAGCAGATTAATTCGAGGATTACGGTGCACCAATCTTGAAATAAAATACTGCGGACGAATCGGATTCGATTCCTGTAATGACGGTTCAGCCGCCATTCTTTTCCCGGGACTACCGCCGTAAGTTAAAAAATACTTATTCCTGTCTGTGTAATAATTATGTTGATGCTTGTACAGACGCTCTTCAGGATTATAATCCCATACGATCGTTCCCGTTCCATAAAAGATTATATAATCACCGGCATCGAACGAGCCGTCATTCTCGCCGTGTACGTAAATAGCAATTTCGACAAGATCGTCCGGTCTATCTGCTGTTATATCTTCCGGAAGCATCCGTCCGCCGTTACCGTACATCTTAATCGTTCCCGGATCAATTGAGTTAATAGGAATACCCGCTTCCTGCAAAACAGATGCGTCGATTCGATATATACCCTCCGATTCAACCGAGATCCGGTGCCAGGGTCCGTCGGCAAGTACGCTGTTTTGATGAGCGGTTGGTTCAGCGCGAAGACCTTCCATTCGTAAACGGGATTCGGTTGCTACGGGAACCTGATCAATATTTAATACTGTATTGCTAAGCGTGTGGAATGTATATTCATCAATGGGATTAAAATTGCCGCGATCGAAAGTCACCCGAACAACCAGTCGATTATATAATCGTACCGTATTGCCGTCGCCGTAAAGCTGTACCGGATACAGGTGAAGGGTGCCGAGAACAACACCGCGGACTTTCCCGACATCGTAGATATCGACGATCGGGATATCGGCATCCGTACGAAGTTCGACTCCCTCGATAGTGTGATATATTTCATCATCTTCATCTCTTCTTATTTCACCAACCGGTGGGATGCGAACACCCCGCACCGTTTGATAATCCCGTTGAATTATTTCTATCGTCGGATCGCCGATAGCCGGCATTGCAATTGTAACTGCACGAAATTTCAGATCGGGAAGTTCAGGCACATCGCGTTCCGGCTGCACCGCGCCGAAAAAGGATAGGTTTGTATATTCGTGAGAGTCTATTGCGAGGGTATCATATTGAATATCCTTTAACCGGTATTCAAACGTAATGCCCCTTGAATCCGATCGCAGGATGGATATATCCGGATAGGCGGGAATTGCTTGACCGGGATTTTGTGTAAATGAGCTTGCCGTTGAGACAAGGATAAGGGCGCATAAAGCGCTGATATAATTATAAAACACACCCATCGAATTAACCATGTTCGCTAATAGTTATAAATTCTCCCTCAACTTAATTAAGCTCTAACGAACAGACGATAGGCAAATCCCCGTTTTGTAATTATATGTTTTGCTTGAATAAATATTAAAAATTCCATCGAAAAAAGCAACATCAACCCGGAGGCCAGGTCATTCGTCTGCCGCCGAGTATGTGCAGATGCAAATGAGAAACCGTTTGACCGCCGTTAATGCCGTTATTAATTACAAGGCGATAACCATCTTTATCAATATTGTTAGCTTCGGCGATTTTTTTGGCAACAAGAATCATCTTCCCAATCAATTCCGCATCATTCTGGTTAATATCCTGAACGGAATCAATATGTTTTCGGGGAACCACCAAAACGTGGACGGGCGCCTGTGGATTAATGTCTTTAAATGCTACCAGTTCCTCAGCTTCATGGATCATTTCGCTTTTCATTCGCTTGTTCACAATTTCACAAAAAATACAGTCTGGCATACGGGACACCTCCTTTAAGATAAAAACCTTTTTTCAATGTCAATAATTTTATCGACCCGCTTTTTATGACGTCCACCGCCGAACCATGTCGCAAGAAAAATCTTTACAACCGATTTTGCAACTTCGATGCCGATTCCTCTGCTTCCGAGAGTAAGCACATTTGCATCGTTATGCTCCCGGCAATTGCGGGCGGTGAATTCGTTATAACAACAAGCGGCGCGCACTCCCGGAATTTTGTTCGCCGCAATACTTGAACCGATGCCTGCGCCGTCGATCATGATACCGCGCCACGCCTCCTTCTTTGCTACCGAGTATGCGACTGCATACGCAACGTCTGGATAATCACACGATTCTTCAGAATATGTACCAACATCTATCACATCATACCCCAGTTCTTTGATAAATGACACCAACTCCCCCTTCATTTTGAACCCGCCATGATCCGATCCAACGGCTACTTTTCCCATTTTTTCTTTTACCGGTTCCGTGGCGTGGACGTTTTTTTCTGCCGGCGGTTTACCGGTAGAAATCTCAATCCCCAGTTGCCGCGCCCGGTCACGTGCAGCGGGAGTAACAATATCATTTTCTTTGATATATACTACCCTGCATTCCTTGCTGTGCACGTCGTTGATAGTTTGTTCAGTAATGAGGTCTTTTTCCATAATTTATTAGATTAATTATTACCCCATTCCAACACTTCAAGCCGTACCTGCGTTGTGCCGCTTTCGATCATATCAACCTCGCGTGCTGCGCCGAGCGATAAATCTATAACACGACCTTCCACAAAAGGACCCCGGTCGTTAATACGAACAATAATAGATTTATCGTTCGATAAGTTGCTGACTCGAATTACCGTATCGAACGGAAACGATTTATGTGCAGCCGTCATCGCATACATATCATATATTTCGCCGTTTGCCGTACGCCGTCCGTGAAAATCGTGCGCGTAGTATGAGGCAACTCCTTCGATCGTTAACACCGGAGCGCGTCCCCGGTATTCTGTGGCCGACGGTGCAGCAGGCGCTCGATCACGGCTGCCGAATCTCGGACTCGCGGTACATCCAAATAACGAAACAATGATTAAAACAACAACTACCGAAATAATACCCCGACGCATCACGATCGTCTCCTTCTCTACAATAAATCATCTATATGTTTTCGCCTGATATAATCGACGACCTCTTTTACTTCTTGCGATTCTCCACGCTTACAAACAAGAATAGCATCTTCGGTTTCGATAACAATCAGATCGTCAACGCCATACGTAGCAATCGTTCGATTATTTGAATGCAATAAATTGTTTTTACTGTTACGGGCTACCACACGTCCGTGGATTGCATTGCCGTGTTTATCTTTACTGCTTGCCCGGTATACTTCATCCCATGACCCGACGTCACTCCATCCGAATTCACCACGCAACACATAGACACGTTCGGCTTTCTCCATGACGCCATAATCGATAGAGATACTCCTTATCATCCGATAGACTTGCTCGAGTGTCGTCTCGTAATTTCCGTTCGTAACTATTCCATCGATCATCATTAACCCGTCATACAATTCGGGAAGGCGTTCTTGGATCTCTTCTAAGATTGTACTCACTTTCCAAATAAACATACCGCTGTTCCACAGGAAATCGCCGCTATCCAGAAAACGTTCCGCCGTAGAAAGATTCGGCTTCTCGGCGAATGTTTTCACCCGGTACGCTCCTTTTTTAACATAAGGATTTTTCTTTTCACTTTCATCAATATATTGAATGTACCCGTATCCGGTTTCGGGTCTGGTCGGTTCAATTCCAATGGTAACTAAGTGGCCTGTTTCGTTTGCTACCTCGATGGCATTTTTCATAACGCGAGCAAATTCATCCACATTCTGGATAATATGATCTGCAGGGACGATTACCATCGTTGCATCGGGATCGCGATGTTTAATATGAATTGCAGCAAGACCAATGCATGGCGCCGTATTTCTTCCAATCGGTTCGATGATGATATTTTCCTGAGGGAGGTCGGATAATTTTTCGTTTATCGCATGCTGCTGCATCGCATTGGTAACAACAATAATATTATCTTTATCGATGATCTTTCGTAATCGATCGAAGGTCATCTCTATAAGAGATTCATTTCCAAAAATTGGAAGAAATTGTTTCGGTTTACGCTCCCGGCTCAATGGCCAGAAACGCGCACCCACACCTCCTGCCATTATTACGCCGTAGGTTTTAGCCATGATAGTTTTCCTTTAGGATATTACAGCATCTTCATGTATCCGCTGCGCTACTTGCAATCTATTGTTTGCCCGCTCCAGAGATCGCCGGGCGCGTTCAAAATCAATTTCAGTTTTTCTACTTTTAATTCGTTCAAGCGCACGTTCACGGGATTTCCTTGCACGTTCTACATCGATATCCCCGGCTTTTTCTGCAGCATCGACGAGGGCGAGCACCCGGTTATCCCGAACTTCTACAAAACCGCCGCTAACGGCATAATACGCGGTATTCCTCTGCTCATCGGTAAACTTTATCTCTCCGGGAACAAGCGAGCTTATAATCGGTGCGTGATTATGCAGAACCTGAAACGCCCCTACTTCACCGGGAGCAGAGAAACTGTACACCCTGCCTTTATACAAAATCCGATCGGGTGCGACAATATCAAGTTTGAAGCTTTTTTCATCCATTATGCTGCCTGCAACTTTTTCGCTTTTTCTTCCACTTCGTCTAATGTCCCTACCATAAGGAATGCGCCCTCGGGATAATCATCAACTTCACCGGCGATAATCGCTTTAAAGCCGGCAATCGTATCCTCGAGTTTTACGTACCTGCCTTCGTACCCGGTAAACTGTTCCGCCACGAAGAAGGGTTGTGAAAGGAAACGTTGTATCTTCCGCGCCCGGGCAACGTTTAATTTATCTTCATCCGAAAGCTCATCGATGCCAAGGATATTAATAATATCCTGCAAATCTTTGTAAGTTTGCAAAACTTCTTTTACACGTTTCGCAACTGAATAATGCTCGTCACCCAATACGCCCGGCTCCATGATACGGGAGGTCGAATCAAGAGGATCGACCGCAGGATAAATACCAAGCTCGGCAATCTGACGGCTGAGAACGGTCG
>PWYR01000059.1 GCA_003567775.1 Ignavibacteriales bacterium
ATTGGGGAATTGGGGATTGGATGATTGTGTGATTGCTTACCGGGTTTTTTGTAAAGGGTGCGACGCACTTGCCCGTTAAACTGTTAACTATTGACTTTAAAAAATTTAAATAGTATAGTGATGTAGATGAGTGTGAAATTTAATATACTAATAATATAATGGAAACCGTATATATAGAAACAAGTGTTATTAGTTATTATACATCAAAACCAAGCAGGGATTTAATAATAGCAGCTCGTCAAGAAATAACTCGAGAGAAGTGGCCAAAAATCGCGAAATTATTTGAGGTTTATATATCTGCCCTCGTTATACAGGAAGCAGAACAGGGAGATCCAGAAGCAGCTAAGAGTAGATTGACAGCCATATCAAATCTGCCTATTTTAAGCATCAGCGACAAAGCAGAGAGGTTGGCGGCATTGTTAATTAGTGACGGTCCGATACCAAAACAATATCCTGAAGATGCATTACACATTGCCATTGCGACAACAAACGGTATGGATTATCTATCGACGTGGAATTTTACACACATTAACAATGCTCAAATAAAATCAAAAATTATATCATTAGTTGAATCTCAAGGGTTCCACTGTCCTGTTATTTGTTCGCCAGAAGAACTTATTGGAGAATGATAATGAAAGATCATATTATCAATGAAGTGCGGCAAGCACGTATGAGTCATGCACAGCAATTCAATTTTGATTTGCAGGCAATATGTAAAGATTTAAAAAAGAAAGAAAAAGAATACGAAAAGAAGTATGGGCATGCAATTAAAACCTTGCACCCAAAATCGATTCGAATGGCAAAAAACACTTCATCTATCTGAATTCTAAATGTGCGACGCACCCTCCCGCAAGAAGTGATAGGGTAAATAGCAAATTTTGTATCCCGCACTACGGGCAGGTCCCGACAAGTCGGGACATATGTTTTACTGCAAATCATAGATTGCAAATCCATACTCCGGGAACGTTAACGAGATTACGTCGTCATATTCGATATCAACAATTTCATTCCCGGTTCCAAAAACCTTTCTTAGCGTTGCCGACTGCACACCGGCGGCATCGAGCAGTGAGTTTACGCTATAGGTACACGATACCTCCTCTTCTTTCAAATTGATAAACACAAGCTTCCGGTCGTTTTCAGATATCCTAACAAAGGAGAATATTGCGTCAGTTTTATCCGTCTCTACTCTTAAAAAATTTCCTCTGCGGAGCGCGTTCGAATTATTGTATAGTGAAAATAATTCGGTATAAAATGCACGGTATTCATTACCTCTACTCCAATCTATGGGTATTCTTTCAAACAGATCAAGCCGTTTTGGATTACCCACTTCATCGCCGTTATACAATAGCGGTACACCGGGTATAGTCGTGACAAGAACACCGACGGCTTTTGCACCCCTCGGTCCCCATTTCTCAACCGCCGGTGCATCCCATGCGTTTTCATCGTGATTAGATTTAAATCGCATACGAAGTGAACCGGAAGGATATCTTTTGGCTTCCTGTTCAAGTATATCATCTATAACCGTTACCGGATCATTACCTTTCACGATATCTAAAATATTATGATAAATATTCCAGGAATATGTAATATCGAACGCCTTTAGATGATGTTCGGGCATCGCGCCTTCGGAAAGCATCATTACCGGTTTTATGTCGTCGAGCATTTCGCGCGCTTCTTCCCAGAATTCAATCGGCACCATTTCGGAGACGTCGCACCGGTAACCGTCTATGCCGATATCTTCAACCCAAAACCGCATTACCTCTTTCATATATTCCCAAACTTCCGGGTTTTCATAATTCAGATCGGCGACATCCCACCAATCGGTGCCCTCGGGATAGATTATATTCCCCTCGTCATCCTGAACATACCAGTCGGGGTGTTGTTCTATTAAAGGATTATCCCATGCGCTGTGGTTTGCAATAAGATCGATAATCAATTTGAAACCGTGATCGTGTGCAGCATCGAGTAAGCTCTTGAAATCATCCATAGTTCCGAATTCCGGATTGACATCAAAATAATCACGGACTGAATACGGACTGCCGAGCGTTCCTTTTTTGTTTTTTTCGCCGACGGGATGAATAGGCATCAACCAGATTACGGTGACGCCAAGCTCCTTGAGTTCGGGCAGGCGTTTTTCGAGACCGGCAAAATTCCCTTCCGGTGAAAACGAACGGAGAAAAACTTCATATATAATGGCATCCTTTACCCAATCTTCACTTTTGCGGGCGGGTTGCCGCGCAATATCTTCGACTATCTCGCGCCGATCGGTATCACAACCTACAAAGAATACGGCAATCAATACACTGAGTAAATAAATAAAATGCTTCATAGAAAAATCATCCTTTTACACTTCCTAATGTTAACCCTGATATAAGGAATTTACTGAGCATTAAAAACAAAATAACCACCGGGATGCTGACAATCAACGATGCCGCTGCATACAATCCCCACTCGGTTGACATATTTGCCTGGAATGTTTGCAATCCAACGGGTAAAGTCCACAAATTAGTATCCTGCAACACCTGTGCGGCAACAACATACTCCGCCCATGATGTCATAAAAGAGAACAACGCTACGATAACAAGCGCCGGTGCAGTAAGCGGGAGCACTACTTTATAAAACGCAGCAAACTGGTTGCATCCGTCTATTCTTGCCGCTTCCTCCAGTGACGGCGATATTGTATCGTAATACCCTTTCATCATCCAGATACAGAATGGCAGCGCCGTCGATGAATAAATAATAATAACTCCGAGAAAAGTATTTATTAAACCAAGTTTAACAAGCATGATATACATCGGAAGCAACAACATCGTGGCGGGAAACATTTGAGTGACCAATATACTTAGCAAACCGACATTTCTTCCCCGAAACTTGAACCTCGAGAACGCATATCCTGCCAATGCCGCGAGTACAACGCCGGTAGAGGTGACAACAAACGATATGAGAATACTGTTACGCATCCAGAGTAAAAACGGTCGTCCGGTAAAAAGTTCTTTATATGCCGCTAATGTTGCATCGTCCGGAATAATTGCAAGCGACGTGGATAGTAACCGGTCGCCGGGACGCAGGGAAATACTGAGCACCTGTAAAATCGGATAAATTGCGATGACTGCGAAAATAATCAATACAAGGTACGCCGCGGCGTCAGCCAGCTTTTTTTTAAACTTTGCATTATTTCTCATATTAATACGCCGATTTGGTTGCCTGTGTTCGTTGCATAAAGGTCAAACTAAATATTAATAGAATAAAGAAAATAACCATTGAGAGCGCTGCCGCATATCCGTACCGGTATAATCCAAACGCCGCGCGGTATACATACGATACAAGTATATGAGTCTGGTCGGCAGGCTCGCCGCCGCTCGTTACCAACCATACCACGTTGATATTATTAAAGGTCCATATAATGCCGAGTGTGATTGCGGGTATCATCACCGGTCTTAACAATGGAACGGTGATATTTCTAAACTTCTGCCACGCCGATGCCCCGTCGATGTCGGCGGCTTCATAAAATTCGTTGGAGATTGACTGCAATCCCCCCAGCGCGATAACCATCATAAACGGAAATCCCAGCCAGATGTTGGTTATGATCACTGCTATAAACGCTTCGGTAGGACTACGCAGCCATTCCACTGCAGGCAATCCCAGATATTTCGTGATCAGTAGATTAATCGAGCCGTATTCATAATTGAACATTCCACGCCACGTTAATGCGACTATATACTGCGGAATCGCCCACGGCAATATAAGCAACGTGCGGAAAATCGATTTCCCCTTTATCTGCCTGTTTAACAACATTGCCAGCATGACGCCGATGACGACATGGAAAGTAACGTTTACAACCGTCCATATCATTGTCTTTAAAAATATGGTGTAAAAGCTTGGTTCTGATGGTTCAAAAAAAACTTTGTAATATTGATCGAAACCGATGATCTGCCATTCCCTGAAATTACGCAAGCTCATGTTTGAGAATGACAGCACCAGGTTATAAATAAACGGATAGAACACCACGCCGAACATAACCAGCGCCGCCGGCAGGATCAATAGGTACGGAAAAAGCTTACGGTTTCGTTCGATCATTATTCCAGCATCTCCATTATTTTTCTCTCAGCCAGCGCCTGCATATCTCGGGCGGCGTCTTCAGCGCTTTTCCTGCCGTTCAATACCATCTGGTAGTGCGGACGCATTGAATCCCATATAGCCCGAAGCTCGGGTACGATCGGCATCGGTTTACCGACATCGATTTGCCGCTTTGAATTTATAAGTATCGGATCCTCGGTGACAATAGGATGATCGTATGTTTCGATCCTTGTCGGAAATGTTTTCACTTCCCGGGTTACTTCAAGTTGATTCTCCGGTTCATTGAGAAATTTTATAATTTCAAGAGCAAGCGGAAGTTTCTCATCGTCGATATTTTCGTTTATTGAAAAACCCTTCGTGGAGACCATCGGCGATGCCCATAAACCCGTTTCCGAAACACGGGGAATCGGCGCCACTCCGATATCCAGGCCTGCGGACATATAACCACCCCACGACCAGTCGCCGTTAATAATCATAGCCGCGCGCCCTTCTTTAAATAACGCATCCGCTATTTCGTAATCGGCTTCGCGCGGAACGATTCGATGGATGTCGCGAAGTTCCTGGATGAAATTCAATGCACGCACGTTTGCTTCGGTATCGAGCGTCGGTATTTCCTGTGCATCATCCATAACCCATCCGCCGAAGCCGGCAAGAAACGGAACATAGAAAAACGGCTCGGTATAATTCCAGACTAATCCGTACTGATCGATGCGTCCGTTGCCGGTCAGGTCCTTTGTTGCTTTTTTCCCTATCTCAATCAGTTCGTCAGTTGTTTCGGGCGGGACATCCAGAATATCTTTATTATATACCAGTGCAAGATGGTTTCCAAGTTTGTCGGCAAGCTGATAGAGATGTCCTTCATACCATACCTGTGCGGTTTCATGAAATTTATCAAGATACTCTTCGTCAAAGAATTGTTCAAGCGGGCGGATAACTTCAAGCATAGCAAGTAATCCGATCATATCCGACGGTCCATATACGATTTCCGGACCTTGCCGCGCATAGGCAGCTATGATGAAATCATTACGCAACTCTTCGGTTTCTTTATATAACATTTCAATCCGGATATCAGGATGCTCCTGCATATATCGATCGAGTTGACGCTCCATCACAATACGCTCTGCCACCTGCATTTGATGCCAGATACGTATGTGGAGGCGGTCGTCTTTTGCGCAGCCGCTTAGGAGTGTGGTTATTAGTAGTGAAATTAGTAGAGTATAATTTTTCATTTTCAAATAAATAGAAAGTTAATGGTTAATAGTTATTGGTTAATTGTAGTGTTACGGAAAACGCCGATTAACAATTAACCATCAACGATTAATCAACATCAAATAACAATTAACAATAGACAATAATAAATAGTCAATCATCAATCCCCTATCTTTCCCCGAATAGATCCCGCACTATCAATTTTTCATCTCCGTTACCGGTAACCAACACCCTGCGATTAAAAACCGGGAATTCTTCTCCCGGCGCCCATTCACCCGGCAAGCCGCTGTTGGTAAATTTATATTCGACTGCAGCGCCGGCCGGCAACTTCAATGTAATTTCCCATTTACCGGATTCG